>DATING010000001.1:0-3140 GCA_035474555.1 Longimicrobium sp.
GCTGGAACACGGCCAGGCGGTCTTCCCAGGGCCAGTTGCTCCACTCCTGCCACGCGGCCATGGCCGCGTCGATGGCCTGGCGCACCTCGGCGGGGCCGGCCTTGTGGTAGCGGGCCAGCACGTGGCCGTGGTCGTGGGGCATCACGCTGGTTTCCGTGTTGCCCGTGCGCACCTCGCGCCCGCCGATGATCAGCGGGATCTCGATCTCCTCGCCGGCCATGCGCGCGTACGCCGCCTTGACCGCCTCGCGCTCCGGCGAGCCCGGCGCGTACGACAGCACCGGCTCGTTGATCGGCGCGGGAACGTTGGGAATGCTATTCATCACCCTCTCCTCGTCGGCTCGTGGTTAAGCGGCCGGGAAGTTAGGGGGTGGGGCGCGGAGGCGCTACCTCAGTGGCCACTGAAGTGGATATGTGAGTCGAGACATCATCTGACCTGTACGGTATCGAACATCCAGGCAATCAGCCACACGATTCCAGAGGCAAGGACTGACGCAGTCACACCGATGAAGAAGCCGATCAGTCGTTCCCGGCGAATCATGGATGGTGTGGGTATCCCGGCGATATTTCGGAATGCAGTAACATCGGATTGGATGATTTCAGCAATCGCTTTTTGTTTTTGCTCCAAGCTCGCTTTGGATTCTCTGATTTGCGCAAGCTTCTCGAGCCCCTCAGCTAATTCTCTCTTGTTGCGCTCAGCCTCAGTGCGGAGTTCATCAATTGCTCGCACGCCCTCAAGCAAATTATTTCTGGCCGTGTCTATCATCGCGATGCGTTCATCAAGCCCCCGTTGCACACTCTCGTTGTACGGTGACGGGCTATCAATGCCCAAACGCCCCAAGTTTCGAAGCACTCGATCGACGAGTTCAAAAAAGATGTAGTCGAACATGAGATGGGTTAGATGTGGTGGGGTTGATGTGTGGGTAGACCACATTTTCACTCTCTGTCAAGTTCCCGTGAGAGCTTGGTCAACTGCTGCGCATACTCCACCAGCGCCGCCGCCTGTTCGCGCGCCAACCGCGCCACCACCGGCTGCCAGTCGCGCGGCGGGGTGCGCGCGTTCGGGCCCTCCATCCGCGCGCGCATGATCGTGTGCGTATCCTTGCCAAACGCCTCAGCGACCTTCGCCAGCGTCATCGTGGGCGCGGAGGTCAGCACGTCGGTGGCTTCCTTGAAATCCATCATCCACTCTCATTTGGTATGATGTGCCATGACAAACTTGCGGCATGGTACTAATTTACATACCAGCAGGGCACAAGAACAAGGCTGGCCGCTCTCCCGCAAAGAAGCATCGACCAGCCTCGATCGCGAACCGACCCGAAGGCCGCCCGCTCGCCAAAGTTGTCCTGCCGCGCGCCGAGGGTCAAGAGACACGGAGAGGGACCATGCCGCGAATGAGATCTGCCGAACCGCTGGTGTCGCCCGCGCCCGGCGAATGGGTGATCGCGAGACGGCACCGGGACTGGCTGGTATTCGACCCCGCGGGCGAGCTGGTGTGCATCACGGTCTACAAGCGCGGCGCGATGGAGGTGGTGCGCCGGCTGGCCTCCTGAACGCCACCGGCGCCGCGGGAGAGCAACCCCGCGGCGCCGGCCGCACAGCGCATCCGCACCGACTCGTCTACCGTTGTGCCGCCAAGTATTCGTCCCAGTACAGCGGCGGTCCCACCAGCTTCATCCCGTGCGACTGGAACAGCTGGCGAAGCCCGTCCAGCGAGAGCGCCTCGTGCACGGGCGGGTCCGTGAAGGTGCCCAGCTCCCGGAAGAACTCCTCGATGTTCCCGGCCGGCTGGTACACGTTCAGGATCTTGCCCGGCCCGCCGCCCACGAACACCCAGACGTGGGGGACCGTGCGCGGAACGAAGGCGCTTTCCCCCGTTGCAAGCCGCAGCTGCTGGTCGCCGATGTGAAGCTCGACCTCGCCCGCCAGCAGGTAGATCCACTCGTCCTGATCGTGGTGCAGGTGGCGCGGGCCGCCGCCGCTGCCGGTGAACTCGAAGATGGCCAGGGCGCCGCCGGTGTCCCGTCCCGAGACCTTGCAGTCGTTGGGCTCGCCGCCCAGCAGCACGTGCTCGCCGAACCGGTCTTCGCCGGCGGCCACGTTGAAGCCGGCGAACATCTCCTCGCTTTGCATGGTCGTTCTCCCGTTCAGGTGCTCGAGGGTGCGGTCGATCGTGTCGATCAACCTGCGCGTCCGCGCGACGTTCTTCTGCAGTACCTTTCGGTGCGACTCCAAGGCGCCTCCCGTCTGGAAATCGGCGCGGCCCAGGATCTCCTTGATCTGCTTGAGCCCCAGCCCCAGCTCCCGGTAGAACAGGATCTGCTGCAGCATCAGCAGCTGCGGCTCCTCGTAGTAGCGGTAGCCGTTCACCCCGTAGGAGGCCGGCTTCAGCAGCCCCGTTTCGTCGTAGAAGTGCAGCGTCCGCACGCTTATCCCCGACATCCCGGCCACGTCCTTGACGGTGTACGCCATCCAACGCCCTCCCTGGTAAAGCCCGGTGATCACGGTGCCGATGTACACTCTAAGGGATCACGTTACGTGAGGGTCAAGGGGCTCGTTCCGTTGGGCACGCGAAAGCGCCACGCCGGCCATGCAAACGAGCGCAGGCCGAAGACAGCGTCTCCGGCCTGCGCTCCATCCGCGGGCGATGCTCAGAACTCGTGGACGGGCGTGTCCGCGGAGCCTTTCACGAGCGCGATCACGTTCCGGCAATCCTGCTTGTCGAGGTAGCCCTCCGGGGAGATGGCGATCCGTCGATGGCTGGGTCCCAGCAGGTACCAGCGCCAGTATCCCTCTTTGTCCTCGTAGATGTAGTAGCCCATCGTGTGCTCCCGCCGGGCGGACCTGGAGGCGGGCTCGCGCAGCTCGCTCGTGCTCATCGGTAGATCCCCGGTTGGGCGGGACCGCGGGCCCGAGACGTCATCCCTGGCCCGCCGTCCCGCACGGGTGGCGGATCAGCAGTCCTCTTCCGGCGCGTCCTTCGAGCCCTTCACGAGCGCGATGCCGGCCAAGCAGTCCGACTTGTTCTTGTAGCCCTCGCCGGAGTCCGCGATGATGTCGCCGTTCTTCGCCTTCAGGCGCCAGCGCCACTCGCCCTTGGAGTCCTTGTAGGTGCAGTACTTCATCGTCCACTCTCCCTCA
>DATING010000002.1:0-4184 GCA_035474555.1 Longimicrobium sp.
CTGAAGCCGTGGCTGCTGGCCTCGAACACGAGCCACGCCCCGTCCGGCGACCAGCTCGGGTAGCGCACCCGCGCCCCCCGAGGGCCGATGGCCTTCGACGCGCCGCCGTCCAGGGGCACGAGCGACATCCGCTCCGCGCTCCCCCCCGGCGTCTGCTCGGCGGAGACGACCAGGAGCGCGCGACCGTCCGGCGCCACGGCGGCGGGATAGTCGTCGGCGTCGCTCGTCGTCAGCCGCACTTCCCTGCCCCGCAGGTCCACCACGCGCACCTCGCGGTTGCCGTCGCGCTCCGAGACGAACGCGATCCGCCCGTCCCCGCCCCGCCCGCATCCCGCGGCGAGGGTCGCCGCGAGGAGCAGGACCCCGGCGCGCGGCCGGGGCCCGTCCATCCACCGAAGCGTCGTGCTCACCGGATGCGCACGGCGTCGGCGACCACGTACGAGCCGTCCGCCGTCCAGCGCGACAGCTGGATCTTGTTCCATCCGGCGCTGAAGCTCCACGTGCCCAGCGTGTTCCACTTGCCCCCGTTCACCTGCTGGTTGGCCGTCGCGCGCCCCACTTCCGTCCCCGCCGCATTGTAGGCGATGTACGGCGCGCTGATGGAGCGGTTGGCCAGATCCGTCCACCAGGCATCCACCGTCTTCGTCGCCGCCGCGGGGAGGTAGAACCAGAAGGTCGCGGGATCCGAGATGGCGGCCGTGGGCGCGTGGTAGTATCCGCCGCCGTAGTACTCGGGGATGTTGTCCGATTGCGTCCACCCGGTGCCGATCTCGAACTTCTCCTTGGCCGGATCATTCAGGTTGTTGTTGTTGTCCACGATGAGCGCCTCGCCCGCGTCGCACGCCGTGTTCACGCGGTTCATGTAGTCCGTCCACGGCCAGCCCGCGCCGGGGTCCGTGCGGTCGTACGGCTGAAGCCGCGCGTGGCTCACGATGTGGTTGCGGTCGCGGGGCACGTCGTGCCGCTTGCTGATCTGGCAGGTGAGGATGGCGCTTTCGCGGATCTGCGCCGCGGGCCACGAGGTCTGCGATGCGTAGCCCGCGTGCTCGATGCCCACCGTGAAGAAGTTGCTCTGCACGCCGTCCCACCGGCAGTCCGTGCTGTTGTTGCGCGAGCACAGGTAGGTGGCGCCCACGTGCCAGGCCTTCTGGCTCTCGTAGACCAGCTTGCTGATCTCGCTCCCCGTGGTGTTGACCACGTAGTGCGCGCTGGCCTGCGCGGCGGCATTGGTCAGCCAGCTCCAGCAGCCGGAGTAGCTGCTCTCGCACGAGTGGATGACCACCATGTGCACGGGATACGTGCCGCGCGTGCTGTTGTTGGGCGACGGCCGCCAGACCACGTTGCCCGAGAGCGTCGCCGCGAACGACGGACCGCCCGTCCTGGTCCCCGCGGGGGTGACGGCGGCGGCGGGCTGCGCGAAGCGGGCGGCCACCCGGCGCGGCGCCAGCGAGGCGCGGCCCTGTGCCTGATCCGCGGAGACGCCGTCGTTCAGCACCGCGTACACGCCGTGGTGCACGTACGCCGCCTGCCCCTCGTCCGCCGCGATGCCGCTGTAGCGGGCCACGGCCGGGCCCCACGCGGCGTAGTCGGCGCGGTTGATCCGCAGCTCGTCCGCCAGCGACGCGAGCACGGCGGCGCCGGCGCGGATGTTGGCCTCGGGACGGAAGCGCGCCTCCGCCGCGGTGACGCCGGCCAGCGCCGCGCCGCGGTCCAGGAGCGCGCCGCGCAACGCCATCACGCCGAACGCGCGCGGCTGGCCGGGGAACTCCTCTTCGCCGCGCACCATCTGCCACCCCGTCTCGGCGAATCCCACGGCCTTGAGCAGGTCCGCCGGCACGCCGAACTCCGCGGCGGCGCGGTCGAAGAGGGGATCGAGCTGTACCTGGCCGGCTTCCGCCGGGGGGGCGGCGGCGGGGGTGGTGGGCTGGTCGGCGCAGGCGGTGAGGATGCCCGCCATCGCGGCCAACGCAACGACACGGAAGGGACGCATCACGGTCCTTTCGAGGGGAGAGAAACACCGTCGTTCGGGAACCCTCCCGGACCGCAGTTTCAGGGCCCCGCCCATGCCTTTGAACCGTCGTCGGATAAGCGAAACGTGCGACGTCGCTTATCCGCTAAACAAATGATTTCAGGGATGGATGTGGATTCGCCCGCAGTGCACCAGTGCGGTGCAGCACGGCCCAGGTCGGTGCAGGGCTTCACGGAGTTGGACGTCGGTCCGGCGGGCCAGGAGCGAATGGATTGGCCGCTGGAAAATCGCGAAGTCCGCCTTCGCGGACTGGGGCTTCGTGCCGGATCTCCGGCCACCGACGCCCGCCGGAGTCAGACGCGGCCGCGCACCATCCACGGGTCTGGCCGGTCGAGCCCCGTCCAGGGCCGCAGCCGCGGGATCCAGCGCGGGACGTTCTGCCGGTACAGGCGGTAATCGTCCCGGAAGCGCTTTTCCATCCCGGGCTCTTCGGAGAGCAGGAAGTACGTGTGGTTGATGAGGATGAACGCGCCCAGCCACAGCGCCAGCGCGCCCGATCGCCAGGCGAGCGCCTCGCCCGCCAGCATGATCGCGACGCCGCTGATCATGGGATTGCGCACGTGCCGGTACGGGCCGGCCGCGACCAGGCGTTGCGTAGGGTCCCACGGCGCGAGCGTTCCCCGCCCCACCCGCGCGAACAGCACCACGCACCACGCGAAGAGCGCGAATCCCGCCAGGAACACGTCGATGCCCGCCGCGTGCATCACCCACGCGGCCTGCGGTGACGCGCCGTCAAAGCGCAGCGCGGCCCCCGCGTCCGAGCGCAGCAGCGCGTACGGCACCACGGCCACCACCGTGAACGGCAGCAGCAGGATGGACAGCAGGTGGCGGAAGAGGGCGATCATGGGTGCTGCGGGGGGAAGTCAAGCATCACCGCTTCAGAAGCGCCTGGGACGCGGCGGTGACGCACGCCATGAATGCCTCGGCCGCGAACCTCGCGCACCCTGGCTGTCGCCGCTCCGGAGCTGCTCCGCACGGGCCAGCTGCGGGCGGTCTACCACGGCCGCGCCGATCGGCAGGTGCTAAAGGAGCTCACGCGCAGCTACGAGGCTGCAGCGCCTGGTTCAGCGCTCTGCACCCGCGGCCGGGGGGGTCACCGCGGGTCAACCTGCATGGCCGCCAGTTCGTTGCCGCCCGGGTCGCGGAAATGGAACCGCCGGCCGCCTGGGAAGCCGAAGATCGGCTTGGTGACGGCCGCCCCGGCCGCAGTGACCGCCGCGAGCGTCGCCTCCAAGTCCGCCACCGCGATCACCGGCAGGGGGGCCTGGGTCGCCTCCTGCGGGTCAGCCTGGAGGCCGATGTCCACGTCCCCGGTGAGAGTGCAGGCGTAGGTCGGCCCGAACGGGGTCATGGCCAAGCCGAACGCCGCCTCGAAGAACGCCCGGCTCGCCGCCAGGTCGCGGGTGGGCAGCTCAATGAAGTTGGGCCTGGACATGCTCATTCCCCTGGTTGATAACCTGTTGCCGACGCCGCCGAACGCCCCAAAGGTCAGGGGTGCGGGGCCGCCGCGCAAGACTTCCCCTCCCCCGAAAACATGGGACGGCCCCGCACCCGCTGCAGCCGATTGGTAGGCCGCGCTCACCGGATCGGTGCCGGGAAGCTCTCCGCCCTGACGAGGGTCACGATGTCAGATACGACAGCCGCGAGCCGCCTGCTCACCAGGGGTGCGCTACGCGAGCGTCGTCATCGCGGCTCGCATGCGCGCGGCACCGTCGTCCAGCACCTGATCAAGAAAACGGAGGCGCACCAGCGGTTAAAAGGGGCTTCGGTCAAGCCCGTGTGTTATCCAAAAACAGGGTTGAGTTGCGCCAGCACCCAGGTGAAGCCGCCGCCCGCGAGGTTCACATATTGGGTTTGCCCGCTTAAGGCAATAATGCTTTTCCCGGTGGGCGCTGTAACCTGATTCGTTTGCGGGTTGGATACTGAAGGATTTACCGAAGCCGGATAGCTGGCACCGTTGATGGTGATCTGCGCAATGACCTGCTGCCCGTACCAGTTGCCGGTAACGTAACTGAAAGCCGTGAGGCCGTTGGTGATGTTGATCGGATTATTCGCACTGCCACCATCGCCGCCATGTTGCAACAGCTGCACCACATACGAGCCATCGCTGCTGGCATTTGTACATTGGATGGCATCCACGACATCGCCGCTGCGG
>DATING010000003.1:0-3462 GCA_035474555.1 Longimicrobium sp.
GCGGAAACGTCGCCGGGCGCCACGTCGATGGTGCGGCACCGGACGCCGGGATACTCCTGCGGCACCACCCGCGCGGCGCCCACCAGCGCGGACGCCGCGGGGACGACGGCCTCGTCGCCCGTGACGGCGTGCGCACCGGAGGTCACGACCACGAGCTCCGCCTCGCCCGCCAGCGACAGCCCGTCCGCCATCAGCATCAGCGTGCCGAACGCGGCGCGCGGATCGTCCACGGCCCCGGCGAAGATCACCAGCGGCGCGCCGACCTGCTGGAGAAAGCCGCCCACGGAGCGGAAGTCCTCGCGCGAATCCATCCGCGCCACCAGCTGCCGGCGCCCGGCGCTGTAGCCCTCGCCCGGGTGCAGCAGCATCACGCGCTGCCCCGCCTTTTCCAGCGCGGACTCCAGGCGGTCCGTGAGCGGCCCCGGCGCGCCGACGAGCAGCACGTCCCTGCGCGAGCCGGCGGCGATGATGGCGCTCCCCGTCCGCGTCCACGTGGGGAGATACGTCCAGTCCGCGGGATCCGGCCGGCGCGACAGGTCGTCGCCGCGCGCGGCGGCCGCGGCGGCCAGGGCCTGCGGGGCGGGCGGATCCACCCAGTAGCGCTGCTTTTCCCACGGGTACGTCGGCAGCTGCACGCGGCGGCGGCGCTCGCCGGCCCGGTACGCGCTCCCCTCCGCCTCCACCCCGGCCACCCACAGCCGGCCCAGCGCCTCCGCCAGGAACTGCGCGTCGGGCTTGCGGTCGTACCCGTAGCGGAGCGAGGGGACCACGGCCAGCGGCGCCGTCTCGCCCTCCGCCTGCGGGCGCTGGCGGACGAAGGTGCTCAGCGTCTGCCCGGGGCCGACCTCCACCAGCACGCGGCCGGGCTCGCGCAGCAGCTCGGCGATGCCGTCCGCGAAGCGCACGGTGCCCAGCAGGTGGCGCGTCCAGTACTCGGGATCCGTCGCCTCCGCGTCGCTGATCCACGTCCCCGTGACGTTGCTGATCATGGGGATCGCCGGCGCGCGCAGCGTGGACTGGGCGACGCGCGCCGTCAGCCGCTCCGCCACGGGCGCCATCATGGGCGAGTGGAATGCGTGCGTGGTCGGCAGGCGGCGGGCGACGTGCCCCGCATCCGCCAATCGCTTTTCCGCCTCCGCCACCGCGGCCTCCGTCCCGGAGACGACCGTCAGCCCCGGCGCGTTGACCGTGGCGATGGCGGCGTCCGCGGAGAGGAAGGGACGCACGGCGGATTCGTCGAGCGGCACGGCCAGCATGGCCCCGCCGGGGAGCGCCTGGATCATCCGCGCGCGGTCGGCCACCAGGGCCAGCGCATCTTCCAGCTCCAGGATGCCGGCGATGCAGGCCGCCGCGTACTCGCCCAGCGAGTGGCCGATGACCGCCTCGGGGACGATCCCCCAGTGCATCCACAGCTTCGCCATCGCGTAGTCGATGACGAACACGGCGGGCTGGGCCAGCTCCGTCTGGTTGAGCCGCGCCTGCGCCGGGTCGTCCGCCCTGGCGCGGCCCAGCATCCCCCGCAGGTCAATGCCTCCCGCGGCCGCGTCCGACGGCGCGTCGCCGGGGAAGAGCGCTTCGCGGATGTCCGCGCCCAGCAGCGGCTGCAGGATCATCGCGCAGCGGTCCACCTCCGCGCGGAAGGCGGGCTCGGCCTCGTACAGCCCGCGCGCCATGTTGGGGTAGTGGTCGCCCAGGCCGGGGAACAGGAAGGCGACGGAGCGCGATCCGCCCTCCGCCAGCCCCGCCACGGCGCGCTCCGGCGCCCGCTCGCGCACGAGCTTCGCCGCGTCCTCGCCCTCCCGGACGACGACGGCGCGGCGGTACGGGAACGCGCGCCGCCCCTCGCGCAGGGTGAACGCCACGTCCGCCAGCGGCTGCTCCGCGTGCGCGCCGAGGTGGTCCGCCAGCCGCTCCGTCGCGGCATCGAGCGCCTTCGGCGAGCGCGCGGAGACCTGCAGCACCTGCCAGGGGCGCGACGGACCGGACGGGGCCTGACGCGGCGCCTCTTCCAGGATCACGTGCGCGTTGGTGCCGCCGATGCCGAACGAGCTGACGCCAGCGCGGCGGGGGTGGCCGTCGGTGGTCCACGGCCGCAGCTCGCCGGAAACGAAGAACGGGCTCGTCTCGATGTTGAGCTTGGGATTGGGCGCGGTGAAGTGCACCGTGGGGGGCAGCTCGCCGTGCTCCAGGGACAGCACCGTCTTGATGAGCCCCGTCACGCCCGCCGCCGCGTCCAGGTGGCCCAGGTTGGTCTTCACCGCCCCTACTGCGCAGAAGCCCGTGCGGTCCGTGTGCGCGCGGTAGGCGCGGGTGAGGGCGGCGATCTCGATGGTGTCGCCCAGGTCCGTGCCGCTGCCGTGCGCCTCCACGTAGCCGATGGTATCGGGGTGCACGTCCGCCGCGGCCAGCGCCTCGCTGATGACGGCGGACTGCCCCTCCACGCCCGGCGCCGTGTAGGCCACGCGGTTGGCGCCGTCGTTGTTGATGGCGCTCCCCTTGATGACGGCGCGCACGGGATCGCCGTCCGCCAGCGCGTCGGCCAGGCGCTTGAGGACGATGACGCCCACGCCGCTGCCGCTGAGCGTGCCCGCGGACTGCGCGTCGAAGGCGCGGCAGTGGCCGTCGGGAGAGACGATGCTCCCCGGCCCGTGCACGTAGCCGCCGTCCTGGGGGACGATGATGTTGGCGCCGCCCGCCAGCGCCATGTCGCTTTCCCCGCTCAGCACGCTCTGCACGGCCAGGTGGACGGCCACGAGGGAGGTGCTGCACGCCGTCTGCACGGAGACGGCGGGGCCGCGCAGGCCCAGCTTGTACGCCGCGCGGGTGGCGATGAAGTCCTTGCCGCTGGCCAGGTTGCCCTGCATGGCGCCCACGGACGCCATGAGCTCGGCGTTGGGCTTTACGTTGTTCTCCATGTACCCCGGGTGCCCCGTGCCGGCGTACACGCCCACGCGCCCCTGCACGCGCTCAGGGGCGTAGCCGGCGGCCTCCATGGCCTCCCAGGCGCATTCCAGGAAGATGCGCTGCGCGGGCTCCAGCACCTCTGCCTCGCGCGGGCTGTAGCCAAAGAAGCCGGCGTCGAAGTGCTGCACGTCGTTGAGCTTGCCCGCGGACTTCACGAAGCCGGGGTAGGTCAGCAGCTCCTCGGGAAAGCCGGCGGCGCGCAGGTCGTCGTCGCTGAAGTGCGTGATGGTCTCGCGGCCGGAGCGCAGGATGTCCCAGAACGTCTCCAGGTCGTCGGCGCCGGGAAAGCGGCCCGCCATGCCGATGATGGCGACGTCGAACTCGCCGCCCTGCTGCTCGTGATCCTGATCGTGCTCGCTCATAGGTCCTGGCTCCGGTTCAAGGCCGGCTCGGGTTCGTGAATCCACCATCCGAAAAACGTCTGCGAACGGCGCGGTGCCGTGCAGTCCTGCGTGCGTCCGGCGGGTGATCTTCCCGCTCGGACTTCCTTCAGCGAGG
>DATING010000004.1:0-2726 GCA_035474555.1 Longimicrobium sp.
CCCCTCCTCGCCCAGCTCGCGGATCTGGTTGATCTGCACCTTGAGCTCGGCCGCGCGGTCGCGGCAGGTGGACAGCTGGGTGAAGGCGTCCTGCTTGTCCGTGAGCCAGGTGGACTTCTTCTCGTCCAGCCGGGCGGCCACCTCCTCGCGCTTTTCCCGCAGCTGCTCCAGCTCGGCCGTGTACTTCTTCTCCAGCTCCGGCGCCGTGTCCAGCTTCTCGGCGCGCTCGCGGGTGCGGGCCAGTTCCGCCTCCAGGTCCGCCAGCTGCCGGGCGAGGGCCTTGCGGCGCTCCTCCTGCCGGGCCAGCTCGCTGAACCGCTCGCAGGCGGCGGTGGCCTCGGGGAGCGCCTCCAGCTGGGCGCGGAGGGGTGCCAGCTCGGCTTCCGCGGCGGTGACGGCCTTGAGCTCGGCCTCCAGCCGCTCCAGGTCGCGGCGGGCCGCCTGCCGGTCGCGCTCGGCGGCGTCGATGGCGTGGGTGAGCTCGCGGTGCCGCTCGCGGGCGGCCTGCGCGGCCTGCCAGCGGGGCACCACCTCCTTCTCCGCCTCCACCGCCTCGCCCAGGACGCGCTGGGCGGCGATGAGCGCGTCCCGCAGCTGCAGCACGCGCTTCTGCGCCTCGTCGTACGCGCCGGCCAGCTCGTCGCGGTCGCCGAGCGTGGCCTTGAGGCCCTTGATCTCGCTGCGCAGCTCGTTGCGCTTGTTGCGGACGAGCTCCTGGGCACGGCGCAGGCGCTCGTAGCCCAGCACCTGGCTCAGGAAGCGGCCGCGGTCGGCCGGCCCCATGGCGGCCAGGAACTGCAGCTCCTTCTGCCCCGTGAAGTAGGTGTTGAAGAACTCCTCGCGCGACATCCCCACGCGCGACGTCAGGTAGCCGGACACGCCGCCCACGCCGGACGCCACGGGCTGGGCGCCGCCGTCCAGGAAGACCTCGGCGCCGTGCAGCGAGCGCGACACGCGGTACTCGTGGCCGCCCAGCGCGAACGTCAGCTCCACCTCCACGCGGGAGCGGGCGCCGGCGCGGGAAAAGCGGATGGTGTCGTTGGTCCCGCGGGCGGCGGCGGCGCCGTACACGGCCCAGGAGACGGCCTCCAGGATGGTGGACTTGCCGGCGCCGTTGGGGCCGATGATCCCCGTGAGGCCGCCCCGGAAGGTGATCTCGGTGTCGGCGTGCTGGCGGAAGTTGCGCATCCGCAGGGAGAGCAGGCGCATGGCTCAGCCCTCCTCGGCCGTGCGGTCCACGTACGCCACGCCCATCTCCACCAGCTGCTCCTTGTCCAGCTTGGGGTCGCGCAGCTTCCAGTCCTTGCGCAGGTAGCTGGCGACCTGCTCCTGCAGCGTCTGCCGGCGCACGGGCGCGTTGCCCTCGGTGCGGCGGCGGTGCTCAGGGGGGCGCGCGTCCAGGTGGAAGTGCACGGCCTCGGCCTTCCACTCGCGGATGCGCTTGTGGTTGAGCTCGCGGACCACGGCGCGGGGCACGTCGTGGATCACCAGCCGCACGATCTTGCCGCGCAGGCCGTCGGGGATGCGTTCCACGGCGGCGCGGACGGTCTCGTCCAGCTCCGCCGAGCCCAGCCCGCGCGCCTCGATGCGGGGCAGGTCCACCATGGGCCGCGTGTTCACGGCCTCGAACTCCGCGCGGCCGGAGCGGGTGCTGTAGAGCAGGAACCCCTTCTCCTCCGGCTCCATCCAGATGTTGCTCGACGTGCGTTCCACCCCGCCCGCGTACCACGCGTTGGGCTTGAGCTCCTCCGCCGTGTGGTAGTGGCCCAGCGCCACGTAGTCCCACTGCGCGTAGTCGATGCGGTCTTCCGCCAGCACGGCGCCGCCGTACTCCGACACGTAGCGCAGCTTGCTCGCCGCGTTCTCGCCCTCCAGCGTGGCGTGCAGCATCAGCACGTTGTGCTTCGACCCGCTGTCCGGCTCCACCACGACCTCCTCGCCCGTGGCCAGGGAGACGTGGGGAAGGCAGAGGATGGAGGTGTCGATCTCGGGAAGGCGGATGCTGCGGCACTCGTCGCACACCACGCGCACGCCGTCGATCTCGCGAAACAGGTTGAGGATGTTGCCCGTGTCGGCGCTGCGCGGCGAGTCGTGGTTGCCGGCGATCATGACGATGGGCACGTCCGGCAGACGGTCCGCCAGCAGGCTGAACTGGCGGAACGCGTCGGCGATGGCGGTGTTGCTGGGGCGCACGGTGTGAAAGACGTCGCCGGCCACCAGCACCAGGTCCGGGCGCAGCTCCGTGATGCGGTTCACAGCCTGGCGAAACGCGTCGGATACGTCGGCCTCGCGCATGTTGCCGCCGCGCGCGTTCACGCGGTGGTAGGCGCGGTAGCCCAGGTGCAGGTCGGCGAGGTGTGCGATCTTCAAGGCGGTGCGTACGGGCGATGTCTACGGGATGATGGAAGACCGATCCGATCGGCGCTTCGGATGCTGATTCCGCGTTGGATGCTGATTACACCGGATGCGCGATTCCGCTCACGGCACGGAGGTGGTGCACGGGTGGATGCTGCCGGTCACGGGAGTCCAGGGAACGGTGGCGGAGCCCCAGCGGCGCCCCCACCGCTCGCTCAGGCTCGCACCTCCCCCAAAAACCCCTGGGGGAGGTTGGACTGCGGTTCGTGCACCCCGGCGGTCTGCGTGCACCGGCCGAGGGCCCCCTCCCCCCGGCCCCCTCCCCCGCTCCGCGGAGGGAGGGGGAGAACTTCGGCGGCTCCACCTCACGC
>DATING010000005.1:0-1574 GCA_035474555.1 Longimicrobium sp.
GTGCCCATCGAGGGGGAGGACGGGGTCGCCGCGGGCAGCCTGGTGGTGCTGGACCGGGCCGGGCGCGAGGAGCCGGCGGACCAGCGCACCCTGCTGGTGGAGCTGGCGGCGCTGGCGGCCGTGGAGCTCACCTGGCGCCGCCGGGACGCCGACAGCCGCACCGCCCACGCGGCCAACGGCGAGCTGCTGCGCCGCGAGCGCGGGGTGCGCGCCGCGGCCGAGCAGGCGGAGCGCCGCGCCGCGTTCCTGGCCGAGGTGGGGATGGTGCTGGACGACGCGCTGGACTACGAGACGGCGTTCCGCAAGCTCGTGCAACTGACCATCCCCCGCCTGGCGGACTACTGCCTGATCGACGAGATGGAGGCGGACGGCGGCACCCGGCGCATCGCCCGCGCGCACGTGGATCCCGAGAAGCAGAAGGTGCTGTGGGACCGCGTGCGCCATCCCCCCGAGGCCGATCCCGACCATCACCCCATCATGAAGGTGATCGGCCGCGGGCAGAGCGTGCTGGTGGGCGAGTGCACGGACGAGGTCATCGACACCATCGCCCACGACGCCGCGCACCGGGTGATCCTCACCGAGGTACTCAAGCTGCACAGCTTCATGATCGTGCCGCTGGTGGCGCGCGGGCGGGTGCTGGGGCTCATCACCCTGGCCTTTAGCGACAGCGGCCGGCGCTACGGGCCCGCGGAGCTGGCGCTGGCGGAGGAGATGGCCCGCCGCGCGGCGCTCGCCATCGACAACGCGCGGCTGTACGGGCAGGCGCAGCAGGCCGTCCGCGCGCGCGAGGGCGTGCTGGCCGTGGTGAGCCACGACCTGCGCAACCCGCTGGCCTCCATCCTTCTCAACACCAGCACCGTGCTGGAGCTGAGCGCGCCGGGGGCGCTGGACCCGTGGGTGGCGGACAGCCTGCGCCAGACCATCACCCTGGTGGAGCAGAGCAACCGGCTCATCGAGGACCTGCTGGACGTGTCGCGGGTGGCCAACGGCGGCATCACCCTCATCCGCGCCCGGCACGACCTGCGCGACCTGGCCACGCGCGCCGAGCGCATGCTGCGCCCCCTGGCCGAGGACCGCGGCCTGGCGCTGGAGGTGAGCCTTCCCGCCCAGCCCGTCCCCGTGCACGTGGACGGCGACCGCGTGCTGCAGGTGCTGAGCAACGTGGTGGGCAACGCGCTCAAGTTCACGCCGTCCGGCGGGCGCATCGAGGTGGGGGTGGAGTCGGTGAACGGCGTGGCGCGGGTGACGGTCCGCGACACGGGGGTCGGCATCGCGGCGGACGAGCTGGAGCACGTCTTCGACCCCTTTCGCCAGGTGGGCGGCGCGGACCGGCGCGGCGTGGGGCTGGGGCTGCCCATCGCGCGCGGCATCGTCGAGGCGCACGGCGGCCGCATCTCCGCCAGCAGCCAGCCCGGCGTGGGCAGCGTCTTTGCCTTTACCCTGCCGCCCGAGGCCGCCCCGTCCTTTGCCTGAGCGCGTCCGCGGACGCGACGGAGCCGCGGACGTCCGCCGATCCAGGAGACGGGTTGGATGCAAACGAGGGCCACCCGCGGGTGGCCCTCGTTTGCATCCAA
>DATING010000006.1:0-2088 GCA_035474555.1 Longimicrobium sp.
ATGTCGCCGCTGAGCAGCACGTACCGGTTCGGATCGGTCTTGCCGCGCTGGATGGCGATGACGTTGACGACGTTCAGGTCCTCGCGGATGCGCGACTGCGGGTTCCCCTTCACGATGTCGCTCACGTAGCGCACCTCGAGGCACCCGCCGCACGCCTGCGAGATCTTCTGGAACTCGGCGAAGATCCAGCGCCGCGCCGCCCCGATGCCGCGCGTGGCCGAGGTCGTGTCGCTCATCGTGTGCCGCGTGCCGAAGCCCGCCAGCGCGCGCACGTCGCTCTCGATGCGGGACGGCTGCACGGCGCGCACGATCTCGTGGATGCGCGGGTTCTCGCCGCCGGGGCCGTGCGCGGGGGTGGCGGGCGCCTGCTGGGCCTGCGCACTCGCGGCGGCGAGCGCCAGCAGCGCGGCGGTGGTGATTGTGGGAACGCGATGCACGGATGGTTCTCCGGGATGATGACGAGTCGGCGGCGTGGATGCGCCGGGGCCTGATGCACGTTTCGTGACCGGGGATATACAGAATACAGCGTGGGGCGCGGAGGGCAATCCGGGGCGGCGGGGTGTGGGGCGGGCGGAGGGCCGGTGAACGGCGGGGGACAGGGGACAGGTTACAAGGGACAGCCAGCAACGACGGGAGCGGTGGCGGGGGGCGAATCATCGGCCCCGGTTCGGCATCCAGCCGGAGCGAAGGCGGGTTGAGTGAGGCCAAGCCTGCATCCGTCCAGGCGGTTGAAACCGCGGCTCGAACATCACGAAGTCCGCCTGCGCGGACTGGCCCGTACCATGGGCGGGATGTGCAGCGTGGCCGACATCCGGCCGGAGCGAATGAATTCGCCGCTGGAACTTCACGAAGTCCGCCTGCGCGGACTGCCCCAGGCGGGCTGGCCGGGTGCACCGAGGCGACGTAACGCGGTTGAAGCCCTGTTCGTGCCGCGCCTCGGCGCGAGACAGGGCTTATTGGCTCTCCCAGCGGCGGGTTTACCCGCTCAGGACGGATGCCCGCCGCCCCGCCCGGTCCTTTTCGCACTTTGGCACTTTGGCACTTTCGCACTTTTCACTTTCGCACTCGGTACTTGGCACTAGTCACTTGGCACTTCCGTCACAGGGCGCGCGGATTGCACCTGCCCTGCCCGCGGCACAAGGCCGGAGGGCGAGACAAAATCGGGAGGATGGATGAGCTACGGCGGCATGTACGACGTGATCGTGATCGGCGGGGGGCCGGCGGGGCTCTCGGGGGCGATGTGGCTGGCGCGCTACCGCCGCAAGGTGCGCGTGTTCGACGCGGAAGCGCCGCGCAACGCCGTTACCTGGGCCGTGCACGGCTATCCAGGCCGCGACGACCTGCCGCCGGAGGAGCTGCGCAGGATCATCAAGCTGCAGGCGGTGGACGCGGGCGCGGAGTACGAGCCCGCATGCGTGCAGAGCGTGGAGGGCGAAAAGGACAACTTCACCATCAACCTGGACGACGGCCGCACCTTCGGGGCAAAGCGGCTGCTGCTGGCGACGGGGCTGCGCGACATCGTCCCCGAGATCCCCGGGCTGGACCAGTTCTACGGCACCAGCATCTGGCACTGCCCGGACTGCGACGGACCGTCCGTGGTGGACTGCAAGGTGGGCGTCATCGGCTGGGGGCGGCAGATCGCGGCGTACTGCATGTACATGCTCACCTTCACCGAGAAGCTCACCATCCTCACGCACGGCCACCCGCCGGACATGGCGGAGAACGCGCGCGAGGCCCTGGCGCGCTGGAACATCCCCGTCAAGGAGACGGTGATCGAGCGGCTGGAGGGCCAGGGCGGGCAGGTGCAGCGCGTGGTGTACGACGGCGGCGAGACGGAGGAGTTCGATGCGATGTTCTTTCACATCGCGTCCGGCCCCGGCTCGTCGTTTCCCGCGGACATGGGGTGCCAGGCGGACGAGGACGGCATCCTGGAGATCGACAAGGACTACGAGACCACCGTCCCCGGCGTGTACGCGGCCGGCGACATCGTCCCCGGCTCGCGGCTGGCGATCCGCGCGGCGTCGGAGGGGGTGCGCGCCGCCGTCGGCATCCACAAGTCGCTCATCGGCCCGGACCGGCGGATCGGGT
>DATING010000007.1:0-7041 GCA_035474555.1 Longimicrobium sp.
TGGCGGGCGATGGCCCTGACCGCCGTGCTCCTCGCGGCGCCCGTGCAGGCCCAGCGCGCGCCCGCGTGGCCCGACGCGCTGCTCACCCGCACGCAGGCGCTGGCCCTCGTGCAGGGGCTGAACGCCGAGATCCTGGCCAGCCGCAGCGCGACCGCCGCGCTGGAGAAGTGGTGTCGCGACCACGCCCTGGCGCCCGAGCCGCGGATCGTGGCGGAGGTGGTGGCCGGCGAACCGCGCGCACTCGCCGCGGAACAGCGCCAGCGGCTGCGCGCGGACTCCGGTGAGGTGGTCCGCTACCGCCGCGTGCGCCTTCGCTGCGGCGGCCACGTCCTGTCCGAGGCGGAGAACTGGTATCTGCCGGGGCGGCTGACGCCGGAGATGAACCGCGTGCTGGAAACCAGCGACACGCCGTTCGGACGCGTGGTGGCGCCGCTGGAGCCGTACCGCCAGACGTTCGCGGCGCGGCTGCTCTGGTCGCCGCTGCCGGAGGGGTGGGAGCGCTCGCTGGACACCGTGCCGCCGTGCCGGAGCTCCGGCCCGCTGGCCATTCCCGGCGCGCTGTTCGAGCACCGCGCCATCGTGCTGGGCCGCGACAGCCGCCCCATCGCCGAGGTCCACGAGGTGTACCAGGGCGGCTTGCTGGCATTCTCCCCACCCGGCCCCTGCTGAATGGTCCGGGCGCAGGAGGATCATTGTGACGTCTGTCCGGCGGTGGCCGTCCAGCACGTGTTGCTTGTTCGCATGCGCCCGCGCGGCTACCGTGTGGTGCAACCGTACTGATGCTGCCGTCTCCCCTTTGGAGGTATTCGATGCGTCTTCCCCGATTCTTCTGGCTGCTCGCACTCACGCTGGTCGCCGGAGCCTGTGGCGGCCCCACCGGCGAGGACATCGAGAACGACCTGGAGAGGGAGCTTCGGTCGGTCGCCGGCCCGTGGGCCGGAAGCTCGACGACGCTCACGCTTGACTTTCAGCTCCAGGAAGGGGCAGGGAACACCGTCTCCGGGAGCGGCACCATGAAGGAGGCCGCGGCCCCCGGCACGGTGCCCATCACCGTGACCGGCACCTTCCAGCGTCCACTGCTTTCCATCACCATCAGCGGGATGATGTTCGAGGGGCGCGCCGTCCAGGGCACGTTTGCGGGGAGCTACACCACCGTCGGCGGCATCAGCGCGCCGTTGCGCCTGACCGCGGCGGGCTACTCCAAGGACGTCACCATCCTGCTGCAGGAACGCTGACGCGGGATGGCGCGACGCACGAAAACAGGAGGGCGGCCGTGTGGACGGCCGCCCTCCTTTGCTTGCACGGCCCGGATCCGCTCAGCTGCGGATGGCGTAATCCCAGATCAGCAAAAAGAGTTAGCCTCACGCAGAGACGCGGAGGCGCGGAGAGAAAACAACGGGAGAAAAGAGGAGCAGAGGCCGCCGCCCCTCTTCTTCTATTCTCTCTGCGTCTCCGCGTCTCTGCGTGAGACGATTGTTTTCTCGAACTCGGTATAAAGCAGGACGAAAGAACCGCCTTCTGTCGCCGGGGACGACGGGGCAGACGATCCTCTACGCCGGCGCCTGCTTGCCCACCACGGACCCGATCCAGATCGGCAGATACGGCGAGGTGCATCCCTTGGATACGGGATAGTCGCGGTACAGCCCCAGCCGCTCCCCCAGCGCGATGCACCGGTCGCGCAGCCGTTCATCCGCAATGCCGATCTGCGCCGCGCACCAGTTCATGTTCCACTGCACCTTCTCGCCCGCGGCGGGCAGCGCCTGCTCGATGTGCGCCAGCAGCTGCTCGTTGTGCGCGTGGTTCTCCGCCTTCACCGACCGGGCCTGCACCGACCAGAACACCCGCTGCTTGAGCACGGAGGGATCGTCACGCCACTTCGCCGTCTCGTTCTTGAGCGCTGCTTTCTTCATGATCACGTTCGCGATGGTCCAGTCCAGCAGCTGCGACTGGTCCTGGCCCTCCGCGGCGCTGATGTCTGCCATCATCTTCTCGATGGTCGCGACGTCGGCCGCCTTGAGATCCAGGATGAGCAGCGACAGCATCCGCGCGCTGAAGCCGCCGCTGGCCCACAGCTGCGCCGCGAGATCCGCGTTCTTCCCCAGCTCCTTGGCGATCGTGCGGATCTGCGTGTTGTTGGGCCGCGTGCTTTCGAGCCGCTCCAGTACGGCCTGCGCCTCGGTGGCAGAACTCATCGCGTCGTCCTTCCGTGGTACGGATTATCGAGACGGGGCACCCGAAGGGTCATGGAGCGGATTCTTTCTCGGCAATCCATTCCCGCGCCCGTTCCAACACCGCCGCGGTCGGCTCCGGCGTCTCGGCTTTGCCGAGGAATCCGAGATGGCAGTGGGGTACATCTTCATGAACGATGGACCAGACCGGCGGCTGCCACCCCACAGGCGGTCCACCCGTGCAGGTAACAGCAAGCAATGCCGAGCTGCAAGCAAGTCGATACGGGGTGTTGTCGATTGCAAACTGGTACTGGTTGATCTCAGGCCCCGGGCCGGCGTCCGGTAGCCGGACACGCGGGACGAACTCGCCGGTAGCCGAAAAGTACGACGCGTCCGTGACGGTTCTAGCCAGGTAGTCCGTATCCGGTTTGGTTCGCAGCGCCCACAGCCGGCGGCGCCACTCCGCCCTCACCGTCTCACGCATCAGTTCGTCCATCTCTACCTCCTCCGGATTGAAGGGCGTGCAACGGGCGACGCCGCGGGAGTGCGGTTCGTGCTCTACGCAGCACAGGATGGACCGAAGCGCAGTTCCCTTCCCGCGGCACCCGGCGATTCAACGGTAGTCCCAGTGCACCACGGCAAAGGAGGCCAGCGTGATACGCTGGTCGCCGAAGAGCAGGGCGTTGTGCAGCCACTCCGCCTGCGCGGCGCCCAGCTCCATCTTGGCCGTCGGCGCGCCGCGCTTGGTCTGGAGAAAGGCGAAGTCGTCGCCGCGCCAGGCGAACACGTCCCAGCACCCGGCGTAGCGCTTCTTTGCCCGCCGCGCGACCCCGGCCAGCACCACGCGCGGGTCCTCGTCCTCGATCACGCGGTTGCGCTGCTCGGCGCGGGGCACGTCGTCCCAGCGGGTGAGGTACTTCCACACCTCGCCCTTGGCGCTGTACGTGTTCACCCACCGCCCGCTCCACCCCGCCCGCTCCAGCAGCCGCAGCACCGCGATCTCGGCGAACGTGTGCTCGCCGTCCAGCTCCACCATCCCCGCCGCCTTCTTGCCGAAGTCGTCCGCGAACGGAGGCCCCTCCCAGCGCGGCAGGCGCAGGTACACGCCGGCCACCTCGCTGATCATCCGGCCGCTGGGCATGTGGATGGGGACCTTGAGTGGCACCGTGTAGTCGCTGCGCTCCACGTACGGCAGCAGTGCCTGCATCCAGGCAGGCGATTGGGCCTCTGACATGACCGCGGGTCGGGGGTGCGAGTACGAGAGCGGGTAGGTGGCTGCGGCGAACAACGGCAATCTGCTCCCTCGGGGCAGCCAGCGGAAGGTGGCCGCGACGCGTCACCTCGTTCTCGCCATCGCCCGTTTCCCGCAGATCGCGAGAGGGCCTGCGGACGCGTGGCCGCGGGCGATCCCTCCGCCCGCATCCGGAAGGCGGTCTTGCGTGCGGTGCGGCGGTGCGCCATCCATGGACGGCGCGGACCTCTCCGCGCCAATTGCACGTCGTCCACTTACGGGCATCTTCATCATGCGCCTCTTCTTCCCCCTGACGCCCGTGCTCCTTGTCGCGGCGGCCATGGCGGCGTGCGCTCCGGCTTCAGGACCCTCGCCGCTGGAGCTGGAGGCGGCGTATGCCCGTACGCCGGGGGAGACCCTGCACTACCGCGAGGTGTCCCGATCGTCTTCGCGCATCGGGATGGGCATGCCCGCGCCGGATGCCGAAGCCTCCCGCGGCATGCACGACGTCCGCGTGGCCATCCGCTTCACGGACGGAGACCGGGCACAGGCGTGGATCGAGTCGCCGCGGAGCGGGACGGCCACCATGGGGGCGAACCTGCGGGAGCCGCCGTTCACGGTACGCATGGGCCCGCGGGGGATCGACAGCATCGCCGTCCCGCCTGCGCTGCCGGAGACGTGGTCGGGCGTGGCGGACCAGCTCCAGGCCTTCTTTCCGCGGCTTCCGGGCGGCCCGCTGCCGCGCGGGCGCGAGTGGGACGAGGCCGCCACGCGGGACCTGTCGGACAAGGACTGGACGGGGACGCAGACGCGGACGGTGCACTACCGCGTGGTGGGCGGCGGCGTGATCGGCGGGGAGCGGGTGGTGGTGGCGGAGTACGAGCTGCTGACCCGGAGCCAGCTCCGCGGCCGCCGCACCGCCGCCTACCCGCCGGGGATGCCGTACTATCCGCCGCCCGGGGAATCGACGTCCCAGACGGAGCGGGGCCGCATCTACTTCGCCCCGCGGACGGGGCGGTTCGTGCGCCGCAGCGGGTCGGGCGTGCGGGAGCAGTCCCGCTCCGTGTACGCCACGGAGGCCGCGGTACAGGTAACCGAGTACACCCTCACCACCGAGCTCATCCCTTCCCGGGCCCGGTAGATCGGCGGACCGTCAGCGGCGGGGATTCGTCAGCCCGCCGCGGCACCCGGGCGTGTCCCGGCCAGCCCCAGCGCCGCGCGGATGCGTTCCAGCTGCGGGCACAGGAACGGGTCGCCGCGGAGCGCTGCATCCCATCCATCGATGTCCGCCAGCGGGAGCCAGCGCACCGCCGTGAGCTGCGCCCCGCCGTCGTTGCCGCAGGCCGCCGGCTCGCCATCGATGAGGCGGCATGCGAACGTCCGCCAGCGCGTGTACGTCCCATCCGGCGGGTCGGCTGGCACGTCGTCCAGCACGGTGCCGACTTCCACCGCCACCCTCAGCTCCTCGCGCACCTCGCGCGCGACGGCCTCGGCGTCGCTCTCGCCCGCCTCGCGCCCGCCGCCGGGCAGCACCCAGAACGACGGCTCGCCCGGCATCGTGCATAGCAGGAGCAGCAGGCGGCCATCCCGCACGATGGCCGCCTGGAGCCGGGTGTCGCGGATCGTCACGAGGGTGCGAAGCTGGAGGAGCGATTAGAGGCCGGCAACCGCCAGCTCGACGGGCTCCGCGGCGTGCACCTCTGCCCAGCCATCGTGCGAGATTGCGACCCGGAGCGGGAGGACGCGAACGTCGTGGGCCGGGAGAAGCACGGCGTCCCAGCCTTGCTCCAGCACCTGGAGAAGCAGGTCCGAGAACTCGGCGGCGTCCGCCGGCGTGGCGAGATGCCCGGGGGCGACATCGATGGAGAGCCGCTGGCCGTGCCGGGCGCGCAGTGCGTAGTAGCGCGGCCAGTCCTCCGAAGACGGCCACACGCCCCATCCGGTAACCCACAGCAGGCACTCCGTCCAGCCGCCGAGCGCATCCAGGATCGCCGACGCGACGGCCGGCTCGTACCCGGAAGGGCCGTGCGGAGCGAAGACGAGCTGCGCGCGATGCACCAGCCCGGGATCGTCGCGCAGCCGGACCGTCGCGTCGTCCCGCTCGTCCAGCTCCGCACCGTGCACACGGCACCACTCCCAGATGAATGGATATTCTAGTATCTGCATGGGCTGGATCGAGGTATCAACAGGGCAGCGACGCCGCCTACGGTCTTCCGATCCACTCGAACATCGGATCGAGCCACTCCGCGCGCGGGCGGAAGAAGGCCCCGTGTCCGGCGCCCGTGTCGATGCGGATCTCCCGGTGCTCGCCGGGGTCGCTGGCCTGTGCGAAGAGCGGTTCGCACGAGGTCCCCAGCTCGTCCGAGGCCTCGTAGACCGAGAGGATCCGCCCGCGTACGTTCACGTCGTCGCGGCCCTTTACCCAATCGCCACAGGGGGCGAGGAGCACGAACGGGATGCGCGGGTCCGCGAGGAGCGCCGAGGCGACCATCGCGATCGCCCCGCCCTTGGAGAACCCGACCACCGCGATCCGCTCGGCGGGCACGCCCGCGGCGAGAAGCCGGCGTACCTGGTCCGCGACGTGGGACCCGAACGCGCGGAAGTCCGTCCCGCCCGGGCGCTGCTCCGAGATGACCTCGGCGCCCGACGCGGCCAGCGTGTCGAGGATCTGCTGATACTCGTAGATGCCGAAGCGCTCGTCCGTGGGGCGGCGGCCCTTCTCCTCCACGATGCGCCCGTGCAGGTAGATCACGTACCGCGCATCGGGGCGTACCTGCGCCGGCACGTCAGCCCAGACCGCGCCGGCTTGCGCCAGGGCCGGCGTGGCGGACAGCAGCAGTCCGCCCGCGACGAGGAGCGCGCCGAGCCACCGGACGGGCAAGCAGCGATGGACCATCAGGACGCCAGGGTTGCGGTAAACGTTCCGTGGAAATCACGCCGCGATCGGGGTCGTACACGATACCGCCACGGCACGTCCACACCAAGAGGGGGCGTTCCTGGCCCCCTCGCCCGCGCGCCGGATCGCCGCCCGCGATCTCCTTGCACCGCGGACGCGCCGCCGTTACCATGCGCCCGCCGCCCCTCCTTTCGCCGTCCACGCCCCGCATGTCGCTGCTCTCCGCCTTCAGCGGACGCTACCTGAACCATTCGTTCACCACCCGCTCCGGCGCGCGCGTGCGCATCGTGGAGCGCCCGGGGCGGTGGATGGCCCCTGCCGCGCTCGCCGCGCTGGTGGAGGACCTGCGCACGATCGTCCGCAGCACGCTCACGGAGGAATCGCTGGACTACGGGGTGCTGACGGGCGATGCCGACCGGCTGAACGCGGCCATCCTCACCGTAGTCTACGCCCACGACGACGGACGCCCGGTGGCGTTCAACGCGCTCAGCATCATGGACTGCGAGCTGCGGGGAAAGCCCGCGGAGGTGCTGCACCTGGGGCTGGTGATGGTGGATCCCGGCTACCGCTCGCAGGGGCTCAGCAGCGTGCTGTACGGCCTTACCAGCTTCCTGGTCTTTGCGCGGCGGCAGATGCGGCCCCTGTGGATCAGCAACGTGACGCAGGTGCCGGCCATCATCGGCATGGTGAGCGAGGCGTTCGACCGAGTGTTCCCCACGCCGAACCCCGCCAGCCGCCGCAGCTTC
>DATING010000008.1:0-4164 GCA_035474555.1 Longimicrobium sp.
CTGCCGGCGAGGGGACGGCCATCCGCGTTTTTTCGAAGGGGCACGATCACGGCTGCGGAGGTGGATGCCTGCCCTGGCACAGCATCCACATGATCGCGATCCGTAAAACCGTGCCCGTGCCGGATGGCCGATGACGCCACCGGATGCCCGCACGGCTCGGCGCTGCCCCATGGATGCCGCCACGGATTGTCATTCCGAGTCATCCGGCGCTGCGCGCACCCTGTGGGATGAAAAGCCGTTCGCCCGGAGCACGAATCTGTTCAACCTCCCCCAGGTTTTTTTGGGGGAGGTGCGAGCCTAAGCGAGCGGATGGGGCGTCGCGCGGAGGCTGCCACGCCTGCAAGGCCGGGTACCGCCAGCCTACCGCCGCGCCACAAGCCTACCGCCGCGCCTCCGCCCTACCGCCGCACGCGGCCGCGCTGGCGGGCGGCCTGCGCCTGGCGCTGGCGCTCGGCGCGGTCCTGCACCTCGTCGCGGCGGCGCTCGCCTTCGCCCTCGCCCGAATCCCCCAGGAACTCGGCCAGGCCCGCGACGGTGGGAAAGCGGAACAGGTCCACCACCGTCACCTCGCGCCCCAGCCGCTCCCCCAGCAGCCGGTGCACGCTCGCCAGCCGCACCGACGTCCCGCCCAGCTCGAAGAAGTTGTCGCGGATGCCCACCCGCTCCACCCCCAGCACCCCGCGCCACACCTCGCTGATGGTCGCCTCCAGGTCGTTGCGCGGCGGCGCGTAGGCCTCCTCCAGCTCCGGACGCGCCACCCCCGGCTCCGGCAGCGCGTGGCGATCCACCTTGCCGTTCGGCGTCAGCGGGAGCGCGTCCAGCGGGACGAAGAGCGACGGCACCATGTACTCCGGCAGCCGGTCCCCCACCCACCGCCGCAGCTCCGGCCCGGATGGCGGATCGGCCCCGGCGGAGGCCGTGACGTAGGCGACCAAGCGGCGCTCGCCCGTGCCGTCGTCCCACGCCGTCACCACGCTCTCGCGGACGGCGGGATGCGACGCCAGCGCCGTCTCGATCTCCCCCAGCTCGATGCGGAATCCGCGGATCTTCACCTGGAAGTCCGTACGGCCGAAGTACTCCAGCTCGCCGGACGCCGTCCAGCGGATGCGGTCCATCACCCGGTACATCCGCGATCCCGGCGCGCCGAACGGATCGGGGACGAAGCGCTCCGCCGTGAGCCCGGGCCGTCCGGCGTATCCACGCGCCAATCCATCCCCCGCCAGGTACAGCTCGCCGATGATGCCGATTCCGACAGGCCGCAGCGCATCATCCAGCACGTACGCCGTCGTGTTCGCCACCGGCCCGCCCACGAGCACGCGATCCGCTCCGCGCTCCACGAGCGAGTACGTCGAATACGTCGTATCCTCCGTGGGCCCGTAGAGGTTGCCCACTTTGACCACTCCGGTGTTCGCGTACAGCGCCTGCGCCAGTTCGTTGGGCAGGGCCTCGCCGCCCAGGTTGAGCGTGCGCACGCTGGACGGAATCCCGCCCGCGCGCAGCAGCTCCGCGGCGGCCGTGGGGACCATGCTGGCGTAGCGGACGTCCTGGTCCGCCACGTCCGGAAGCGACAGCGCGTTCTCCACCAGGACGAGCCGTCCGCCCCAGCACAGCGTGCCGAAGATCTCGGCGACGGAAACGTCGAAGTTGATGGAGGTGGATGCGAGCACCCCCGCGCGCTCCTCGTCCGTCACCGTCTCGTGCATCCAGTGCACGAGCACGGCGGTGCTGGCGTGGCGGATCATCACGCCCTTGGGCCGGCCCGTCGATCCCGAGGTGAAGATGACGTGCGACAGGGTCTCGGGATGGATGCCGGTCGATGGCGCATCCGCCGGTTCCGCCGCGATGCGATCCGCCAGGGCGTCGATGCGCACGGCCTCCGCGCCGGACGGCAGGCGATCGGCCAGCGCGCTGGTGGTGAGGACCAGGCGCACGCCCGCATCCTCGATCATGTAGCCCAGCCGCTCGCGCGGATATGCCGGATCCAGCGGCACGTACGCGCCGCCCGCCTTGTGCACGGCGAGGAGCGAGACGATCAGCTCCGGCGTGCGCTCCAGGCACACGCCCACGCGCGCCTCCACCCCCGCCCCCCGCCCGCGCAGGTGGTGGGCGAGCCGGTTCGCGCGCGCATCCAAATCCGCGTACGACAGCGCCTCCCCGCGGAAGACGACGGCCGTCGCATCCGGCGTGCGCGCCACCTGCGCCGCGAACAGGCCGGGGACGAGCACGCCCATCGGGTAGCCGCGGTCCGTCGCGTTCCACCCCGCGATCTGCGCGCGCTCGGCGTCGCCCATCCGCCCCAGCGCGGCGACGGGGGCGTCGGGATCGGCCACGACGCCGCGCAGCAGCTCGTTCAGGTGCTCCGCCATCCGCTCCGCCGTACTTGCATCGAACAGCGTCGTCGCGTACTCCAGCCGGCCCACGAGCCCGTCCGCGCCGCGCGACACGGCCAGCGTCATGTCGAACGTCGCCGTCTCCGACTCCACCCCCATGGGCGACAGCTGAAGCCCCGGCAGGCCGGACCCGCCGCGCGGGAACTCGTCCGTCTGGAAGACGACCTGGAAGATCTGGTTGCGGCTCAGGCTGCGCTCGATGCCCAGCTCCTCCACCAGCCGCTCGAACGGCACCTCGTCGTGCGCGTAGGCGCCCAGCGCCGTCTCGCGGACCCGGCGCACGGTCTCGCGGAAGGACGGGTCGCCGGACAGGTCCGTGCGCAGGGGGAGCATGTTCACGAAGAAGCCGACCAGCCCCTCCGTCTCCGCCCGACCGCGGTTGGCGACCGGCGTGCCCACCACCAGGTCGCGCTGCCCGCTGTAGCGCGCCAGCAGCGACTGGAACGCGGCCAGCAGCACCATGAAGAGCGTGGCGCCTTCTTCCCGGGCGAGGGCGCGCAGCGGCTCCTCGATCCCCGCCGGAAGCGCGAACCCGTGCGCGCGGCCCCGCGACGACTGCACCGCCGGGCGCGGATGGTCCGTGGGGAGCGCGAGCACCGGCGGCGCGCCGGCCAGGGCACCGCGCCAGTAGTCCAGCTGCTCGGCCAGAAAGGCACCCTGCAGCCGCTCGCGCTGCCACACGGCGTAGTCCGGGTACTGGATGGGGAGCGGCGGGAGCCGCGGCGTCTCGCCCCGCACCAGCGCCGTGTACGCCGCCGAGATCTCGTCCGCGATCACGGCCTGCGACCAGCCGTCGCTGATCACGTGGTGCATCACCAGCACCAGCGCATGGCTCTCGGGGGCCAGCCGCAGCAGCGACACGCGCAGCAGCGGCCCGGCCGCGAGGTCGAACGGGCGCGCCTGGGCCGCGCGGGCCCGGCGCTCCACCTCCGCGTCCAGCGCCGCCGCGTCCCCATCTCGCAGGTCCTCCACCTCCAGCGCGATCCGCATCCCCTCCACCCCCTGCTGCACGGGCCCGCCGTCGCGCAGCACGAAGACCGTGCGCAGCGCCTCGTGCCGCTCCACCACCGTGTCCACGGCCCCCTGCAGCGCCGCCACGTCCAGCGCGCCGTCCATGCGCGTGACGCCCATCATGTTGTAGGCGGCCGTCCCCGGGTCCAGCTGCTGGATGAACCACAGCCGCTGCTGCGCGAACGAGAGCGGGATGGGCCGGTCGCGCGGCACGGGGACGATGCCCGCGGCCCCGTCCGCCGTGCCTTCGCCCCGGAGCGCGTCCACCCGCGTGGCCAGCTGCGCGACCGTGGGCGCCTCGAAGACCGCGCGGATGGAGAACTCCACCCCGAACGCCGCCAGCACCCGCGTCACCACGCGCACCACGAGCAGCGAGTGCCCGCCCGCGGCAAAGAAGTCGTCGTGCACGCCCACGCGCTCGAGTCCCAGCACCTCCGCGAAGATGCCGGCCAGCCGCTCCTCCGTGGGCGTGCGCGGCGCCACGTACGCGTGCGCATCCGCCCCCGACCCCTCCGGCTCCGGGAGCGCGCGGCGGTCGACCTTGCCGTTCGGCGTCAGCGGAAGCGCGTCCAGCACCACGAACGCGGAGGGGAGCATGTACTCCGGCAGCCGCTCCTTGAGGCGGGCCCGCAGCTCCATCGCCTGCGGCACCTGCCTGCCCCGCCGCGCCACCAGGTACGCCACGATCCGCCGGTCGCCGGGCGCATCCTCGCGGACGATGGTGACGGCGTCCTGGATTCCAGGATGCGCACGGAGCGCCGTC
>DATING010000009.1:0-2842 GCA_035474555.1 Longimicrobium sp.
TCGCCCCTCCGCCGGCAGCTCGCCGATGGTGGCCGGCGTGCCCTTGTCCACCGTGGGCGCCTGGAACGCGGGCATGTACATCCCCCGCATGGGCTCCGTGCGGGCCTGCCGAAGCTCCAGCTGCGTCTTCTCCACCTGGTCGATCAGGGCGCGCTTCTGCTGCCCCAGCACCACCACCAGCACGGCGGCGGCGGCAAGGGCCACCAGGGGAAGCACGCGAACGAGACGGTCTTGCATGGGACGACGCTCCGGCGTGTCAGTAGGGAGGGGGTGCGGAGTCAGGAACTACAATTTACGTCGTGGAACGGATGATTCAAGTCCCCCGTCTTCCTCCCCGCGTTCCCGGCACGCTTTCCGCCCATCACGGGGCTCGCTACACTGCGGCGCGCGTGGGGAGCCGGCGAGCGAAGACGGTGCCTGGCGGACGGGTGCGCGTGTGGCCCGCGGATCCGCCGCGGAGGGCACGGTTGATGGAAGACGGCGCGCGGACGGGGGTGCGGTTCGCCGGCGCGGACCAAGGCATGCGGATTGTACGGAACCGCGGCGCCGGCGAACGGATGGCCGCACGATGACCGCAACGGGATAGGGGACGATGACGCAGCCGCTGGCCACCATCCGCCTGGAGCTCGACGCGCCGCCCGACGGCAGCGTGGACGCGAAGGACATCCGCGAAAGCCTGTCCGCCGTCATGCAGGTGGGCCGCCACCTGTGGCTGGGGTGCGACGAGACGGCCACCCTGGAGCGGCTCACGGACCTGGGCGGCGGCCGCTGGGGGGAGCATCGCACCTTCAAGATCTCCGACGTGCTGGACCTGCCGGCCGGCGCGGACGACGAGGTGGACGTGGAGGGGCTGGCCTGGGACCCGCCCTACCTGTGGCTCATCGGCTCGCACAGCCGCAAGCGCCAGAAGCCGGAGCCCGGCGACGACGTGGAGGCGGTCGCCAAGGCGCTGGCGGACGTGGACGTGGACGACAACCGCTACATCCTGGCGCGCATCCCGCTGGAGGAAGACGCGGAGTCCGGCGGCCTGGTGCCGCGCCGCTGCTGTCCCGATCCGCGCGATCCCGGCAAGACGCTCACGGCCGCGCGCCTGCGGGGCAAGGGCAGCGACAACGCGCTGATGCAGGCCGTCTCCAAGGACCCGCATCTCCGCAAGTTCATCCGGCTGCCGGGAAAAGACAACGGTTTCGACATCGAGGGGTTGTCCGCGGCGGGGGGGCGGCTGTTCCTGGGGCTGCGCGGCCCCGTGCTGCGCGGCTGGGCCATCGTGCTGGAGTTGCAGCCGGTGGAGACGAAGAAGGGCGGGCGGCTCAAGCTGGCGCCCATCGGGCCGGACGGGCGCGAGTACCGCAAGCACTTCCTTGACCTGGACGGGCTGGGCGTCCGCGAGATCACGCACCTGGGCAACGAGATGCTCGTGCTGGCGGGGCCCACCATGGACGTGCACGCGCCGGCCACCGTCTTCCACTGGCGCGGCGCCGTGTCGGCCGAGGCGGATTCCGTGGCGTCCGGCCGCAGCCTCAAGCGGGTGATGGAGCTGCCGCACGACGTGGAGGGCCCCGGCGACCACCCCGAGGGGATGTGCCGCTTCCAGGCCGAGGGGCTGCGCGGCGACGGCCTGCTGGTGGTCTACGATTCGCCCGCCAAGCGCCGGCAACGGGGCGGGGCGCTGCGGGCGGACGTGTTCGGGATGCCGGCGGCCGCGGGCGGCGGGATTCTCTCCCGGATCGTCGGCGCCCTGGGCGGAGGCGGCACGGGCGGCGGAGAGCCGGCGGGGAGCGTGGAAGCGCGCGACCGGGGCGGAGTTCCCGGGATGGAGGGCGAGGACGCCCGTGCACCGGATCCGCCCGCGTTCCGCGGCCTGAGCCGGGACGAGGATCCGGAGCCGGAGGTCGTGTCGCCGCCCCAGCCGCCGCGGCCGCCGTCGGAGGTGGGCGGGGACGAGCCACGCGGGCGGGGCGAGTATCCGCACTGGCCGCAGAACGAGGGGTGGGACCGCAACCGGGATCAGCCGAAATGGGAGGAGGGGCAGGGATGAGCGAGGTCGTCTACCACGTGTTCACCAGGCCGGGCGATGCCGTCCGCGAGGTGGAGGCCGCCGTCGATGCGCTCAAGGCGCGCGGCATCTCCAAGCAGGACGCCGGGCTGTACAAGTGCATGTACGTCACCCGCGCCGACCAGACGGTGCTGATGACGGAAACAGCCGACTCCGCGCTGGCGGTCGAGGTGCGCGGCCGCGGCGGATGGCTGGAGCCTGGCGACCGCCCGCTGAACACCTGAAAAGCCGTTACGGGAGATGCGGATCGCGGCACTCCGGTGTCCGCCGAATCCCATCCCCCCGTAGGCTACGTAGAGTGGCACGCATCCTCCAAGCGCGAGAGTGACGGCCCGCGTACTTGGCACCTGGAACTCGGCACTGGGAACTATCCTTGGAGATCGGCCGGCTGACCCTTCCGCCGCTGCGCGACGAAGAAGAAAAACGCGAGCGGCTGGACCACATGAAGCGCGTTGCCACGGGGCTGCTCATCGTCGCGGCGCTGGTGTTCGTGGTCACCAGCATCTACGAATCGCGGTGGCCGGGGCTGGGATACATCCGCGCCACGGCCGAGGCCGCCATGGTGGGCGCCATCGCCGACTGGTTCGCGGTGACGGCGCTCTTTCGCTATCCCTTGGGCGTGCGCATCCCGCACACCGCCATCATCCCCACCCGCAAGGACCGCATCGGCAAGAGTCTGGGCAACTTCGTCCAGAACAACTTCCTGTCGCCGCCCGTGCTCGTCGCGCGCATCCGCGGGGCCAACGTGGCGCTCAAGCTGGCCGAGTGGCTGGCCAACCCCGACCA
>DATING010000010.1:0-5489 GCA_035474555.1 Longimicrobium sp.
CTTGGCCTCGATGACGCGCGCCTCGGCGATGCCCACCTTTTCCAGCGCGCCCGCGTCGGCCTCGCGCACGGCCGCCTCAGCCAGGCCGGGCGCCGCCATCTCCACCCGGATTCCCTCGGCCATCACCCGCTTGGCCTCGGCCTCGCTGTTCGCGGCCTCCAGCTGCGCCTGCGCCATGGTGGTGATCTCCACCGCCCGGTGCTTCGCCGCGGCCTCGGCCGCCTCGGCCTCCTTCACCGCGCGGACCAGGGCTTCCTGCGCGGCGGCCTCGGCCGCCAGCACGCGCGCCTGCTTCTCGCGCTCGGCCTCGGAGACCACGCGCACCTCCTTGATGCGCTCCTCCTCCACGGCCACCGTCTTGTCGATGGCGATGCGCTCGCGGGTGATGTTGGCCACGTCCTTCTTGCCCACTTCGACGACCTTGTCGCGCTCCACGCCCTGCAGCTGCACCTCGCGGTCGGTGGTCACCTGCTCCAGCGACCTGGCGCGCTGCACCCGCTCGATCTCGATGGCCACGGCGCGCTGGCGGTTCTGCTCGGCCACTTCGACTTCGCGCTGCACGTTGTGCTCGCGGATCTGGATCTTCTCGTCGCTCTCCAGGCGGGCCTGCTCGGCGATCAGGCGCTGCTCCTCGCGCACCTTGGTGGTCTCGGCCGACTCGCGGGCCTGGATGGTCTCGATCTCCCGCTTCTGGCGCGCCTCGGCCTCGGCCTGCTGCCGCTCCAGGGCCAGCGTGGCCTCGCGGGCCTCCACGTTCTTCTTGGTGATGGCGAGCTTCTCGTTCTGCTCCAGCTCGTTGGTCACCACGTTCTGGGCCGCCGTGCGCTCCGTGATCTTACGGATGCCCTCGGCGTCCATGATGTTGTTGTGGTCCAGCAGGTGCTTGGGCGTCTGCTCCAGGTAGTCGATGGCCACGTCCTCCAGCACGTACCCGTTCAGGTCGTTGCCGATGACCTTGACGATTTCGTCGCGGAACTCCTGGCGCTTCTCGAACAGCTCCGTGAACTCGAACTTCTTGCCCACCGTCTTGAGCGCCTCGGAGAACTTGGCGTTGAACAGCTCGTCCACCGCCTCGCGGTCCGACGCGCGGCTGGCGCCGATGGCCTTGGCCACGCGCAGCACGTCCGCCGGCGTCTCGTTTACGCGCAGGTAGAACGCGACGGCGATGTCCGCCCGCATGTTGTCCTTGCAGATGAGCCCTTCCTTGCCGCGCCGGTCCACCTGCAGCGTGATCAGGCTCACCCGCATGAGCTCCTTCTTGTACAGCACGGGGATGATCAGGCCGCCCGTGAAGCGCACCTTGGGCTGCGAGCTCATGTCGTTGACGATCAGGGCGGTCCCCTGCTCGACCTTGACGTAAAAGGCGCGGAACAGGCTCAAGGTGCCCAGCAGCATCACGAACAGGATGACTGCGCCGATCGCGAACGGCAGGAGAAGGGACGTGTCCATCGGAAACCTCGTTGGGGAGTTGGAGTGCTGTACCGGCTACCGGCTGAGAAACTGCTGCTCGGAGACCACGCGGTAGGCGTTCTGCTCCTCGATGTACTCGATGAGCACGATGCGGTCGCCGCGCTGGAGCGGGGTGGAGTCGTCGTAGCGAACCTGCAGGATCAGGCCGGCGCCGCCGTCGTCGAACGACGCCTGGCCGTAGCTGGGCGTGAGCGTGGGGGTGACGATGACGCCCGACCGCCCCAGCAGCGAGGGCGCCACCGCCGGCTCCATCCTTTCCAGCGTCCGGGCCAGGGGGCGCAGGACGAGGGCGGTGACGGCCACGGCGGGGATCAGCATCCCCAGCATCGTGCCGGTCCCCGCCAGCGTGCGCACGTCCTCCGGCAGCCGGCCGATCACCAGCAGCTGCGCGAAGTACGTCCCCAGCCAGGCCAAAAAGGCGAACGTGGTGATGACCACCGTCAGGGGCACGCCCCCCAGCCCCAGCCACGCGAGCATCCCGGCCGCGTCGCTGGCATCCCCCCCGTGACCATGCCCGTGTCCGTGCCCATGCCCGTGCCCATGTCCGTGCGAGCCTGCCAGCCCGTCCGCCCCGTCGGCCATGGCGAGCCCCGTGGCCGCGAGCAGCCAGAAGAGGACGCACACGCACAGCAGCATGCTGTACACGACGGTGGGAAAGGTGAGCGCGGTCTGCAGGAATTCGTTCACGGGCGTCCGATGGGCGGTGATCCGGGGGCGAAACGCAGGCTCCGTCGCGACTTGCGGCGCGGCGGCCTCGGGGACTTGAACGGATGGATGGCGTTCGGAGTTTCGAACCGGGAGGGACGACCCGGAGAAGCACTGCTGCGGCGGTGGAGCGGCTTGCGCCCCGGCCATCTCCCGGGCGAACGGCGCTCGCGGGGAGAAACTAACTACAATGGCGGCATCAATCTAACGCCGTCGCTCCCATTGCTCCAGTACTCGTCGCAGATTGGTGGGAGCACCGGGCGCCGAGGCGGGCGTGGTGATGCAGGGGCGCGCGGCGCAGACCCGATACGTCCGCGGTCCGGCTTTCAAAGATGGGCCTCACGCGGAGGGCGCGGAGGGACAAAGCAAAGACGCGGAGAAACCCCTTCGTTTCTCCGCGTCCTCTCCGTTTGTCTCCGCGTCCTCCGCGTGATCGATCCTGATCCGAATGCACACCCGAATGCACGATCAACTCGAATAGCCGGTATTCAAATTGATTCCCCCGGCGGGAAGGATGCGGTGCGCGTTTGGCCACCGGCCGTCTCGTGGATGGTGATCGCCGGCCGCGCGGCCACGGGCATGAACGTGAAGGTCGCGCCACCGGCGGACGGGGTGGCAGGGGGCGTGAGCGTCGTGGCACCGTCGCCCTGCACCGCCGTCCAGCCGTCCGGCCTGGACAGCAGCGGCAGGGGGACGGTGAGGGTCTCGAGATCCGCGGCGCCGGAGACGGAGAGCGTCAGCATCCGCATTCCGTCATCCCCCGGCTCTTCGAGGAGCGCGTAGCCGCACAGGGTGTCGGAACGCGCGGGGACAAGGCGGTGAACGGCGGCCACGCGGCTGCCGGCCTCGGCGGCGATGCCGGCCTCCGCCGCGGATTGCCCGTCGTCAAAGATGCGCAGCACGCCGGCGGGGCCGGGATGGCCCGGGTCGCCACGGTCTCCGGCGGGCGTACCGCCGCCGGCCGCCCCGCCCTCGCCGGCCTTTCCGCCGGAGACGTCGACGATCATCTGCCCGGGCAGGTAGTTCCCCCACCCCCCCGTGAAATGCATCACCAGGGTGCCGCCGCTGCCGCCGTCCGCGCCGTGCCCCCCGTTGCCGCCCTGGTGCGGGCCGCCGTTGCCGCCTGGTCCGCCCGGACCGCCGTTGCCGCCGCGTGCCGACGCCAGCCGCACGCGGCCGTTCATGCCGGTGAGGTCGAGCCCCGCGACCACCAGGATGAATTCACCGGCGCCGGCGCCTCCGTGGCCAGGTCCCCCGGTCCCGCCCCCCGCGTCCGGCCCCCCGTTGGCACCCGGCTGCCCCGGGCTGCCGTCGCGGCCGTCAAGGCCGTACCGCTCGGCGTTCACCGTCATCGACGGGTCCGCCGTGATCGTCTTCTGCTCGGTGACGGGGTTGCCCGCGCCATCCAGGGCGATGAGTGTTAAGACCTGCGTGCCCGTGACCACCACGTAGAGGCTGCCGTTGGGAGCCACGCGGTGGCTGCCCGGCTGGATGAAGACCGACGCGGCGTTGCTCGTGCGCCAGGTCAGCTTCGCCACGCCGTTCACCGGCACCACGGGCGGCAGGGCGTCGAAGCGGTCGATGGACAGCGCCCGGACGTCCACGGCCAGCTGCCGCTGGGTCACCAGCGGCTGGTCCTGCCCCGGCACCGCGACGGACACGGACAGCGTGAAGACGACGTTGGGCGTGCGGAACAGCGGCTGGGTGGTGTACGGCCCCGTGTTCCCCACCGGGACGTCCACCCGCGGGCCGTTGCCCGGGCTGTACTGCATGCGGTACGTGGCCGGCGTGCCCGTCCACAGCAACGTCGCGGCACCGCCCGCATCCACCACGAGCGCGCCCGCGGAAAGCTCGCTCACCTGGAACTGCGGGGGGAACTTGGGCAGCGGGATGCTGGACGACCGCTCCGCCGGCGCCTGGCCCGCGAACGCGGCCGTCTCGTCGATGGCGACCGTGGCGGTGCCCGGCTGGCCGTTCACCCGCAGCGCGGCAAAGACGAACACCAGGCCGCCGGCGCCGACCTCCCCCGCCCCGGCTGTCAGCGGGGTGAACGTGAACACGCCGCCGCCCTGGCTGCCGCTCCACTGCGGCGGCACCATCACCTGGATCCCCGTGGCGTCGGCGGTGAGCGCCTTGGCAACCGTCCCCACGGGCAGCGTCACCACGATGGAGGCGGCGTTCACCCGGCGGCTGCCCCCGTTGGAAACCACGAGCGTGAGCGTGGCGCCGGTGTCCGCCTGCAGGGGAGACGGCGTGGTGAGGAACGCATACTCCAGCAGGGTGCCGCTCATGCGTCCCCCGGCAGGCGGATGCGCAGGGAGGCGGTGCCGGGGCGGCCGGCGCTGGTTTTTCCGTGGGCCGCCGCCGCGCCGGCGGCGCCGGCCGTGAGCGTCACCACGTACTGCGCGGCGGCGCCGGCGGCGGGGTCCAGGGTAACGTCCAGGGTGGCGTTCCCGCCGTCGCCGCCGTTGCCGGACGGCATCTGCTTCAGGATCTTTCCCGAGAAGTCGGACTGCGTGCCCCCCGATCCCCCGCTGCCGCCGTTGCCGCCCGTGAGCACGATGGGGATCACCCGCGACGGCCGGCTGGTGGGATCCAGCGGCGGCAGCAAGCCGGTGAGGACCGCGTCCCCGCCCCGCCCTCCGCTGCCCCCCGGCGTGGGGCCGCTGGAGAGGCTTGTCCCGCTGGGGAGGCTTATCCCGCTGGAGTGGCTCATCCCGCTGGAGTGGCTCATCCCCCCGGATTCCCCCACGGAAACGCCGTTGGCGCCGTTGGCCCCGTTCGCGCCGACGAGGGTCGTTCCCTTTACGTTCGGCACGATCGACGGGTCCACTTCGACGCGCAGCTGCGCCTGGCGCCGGACGGTCCCCGCCGCATCGTACGCCGTGAGGGTAAAGGTGCGCGACCGCGGCAGCACCAGCCACAGGGTGCCGCTCTCGGCCAGCTCCGTCCCGTCCTCCAGGGTGCAGCGCGCGGCGTTGGCCGCCTGCCAGCGGAGCTGCACCAGCCCGTTCACGCCCACCACCGTCGGCTGGGCCTCGAACGCGAGCGACACCGTCTCCACCGTCACCGTGGCCTGCCGCTGCAGGGACAGCGGCTCGTCCAGCCCGGGAACCTGGGTGGATGCCGTCAGGGTGAAGACGACGCTTCCGGTGCGGGTCAGCCCGCTGGCCACGTAGGGTCCCGCGGCGCCCACCGCCACGTGCACGGCCGCGCCGTCGTCCATGGGATGGTAGTCGAGGGTGTAGGTGGCCGGCGTGCCGCTCCAGGTCAGCGTCGTCGATCCGCCGCTGGCCACGTCGGACGGGGTGGCC
>DATING010000011.1:0-10139 GCA_035474555.1 Longimicrobium sp.
CGCTGTCGCCGGTGGGGAGCGAGTTCCAGCGCCGCGTGTGGGAGGCGCTGCGCACGGTGGAGTACGGCTCTGTGACGGACTACGGCAGCCTGGGCGCGCGCATCGGCCGGCCGGGGGCGGCGCGCGCCGTGGGCCGCGCCAACGCGACCAATCCCATCCCCATCGTCATCCCCTGCCACCGCGTGATCGGCGCGAACGGCAGCCTCACGGGATACGCGGGCGGGCTGGATGCCAAGCGGCTGCTGCTGGACCTGGAAGGTCGCGCCGTACCCGTGGCCGCCTGACGTCCGCGCGATGATCCAGCGGACGCGGCGCCGGTCGCCGCGTCCGCATCTCCCCCTGCTTTCCACGGACCCGGATCGATGAACGAGCAGCGTCACCTTGCCGAGGCGTTCCGCCGCCTGCACCAGCCGGATGCCGGCCGCATCCTCGTGCTGCCGAACGCGTGGGATGCCATGAGCGCCCGCGTGATCGAGGACGCCGGCGCGCGGGCCATCGCGACCACCAGCGCGGGCGTCGCGTGGGCGCTGGGCCGCACGGACGGCGAGGGGCTGACGCGCGACCAGATGATCAACGCCATCGAGCGGATCACCCGCGTGGTGCGCGTGCCCGTGACCGCCGACGTGGAGCGCGGATACGGCGACGGCACCCCCGCCGACGTGGCCGAGACCGTCCGCCGGGTGATCGGCGCCGGCGCCGTGGGGATCAACCTGGAAGACGCGCCGGGCCGCGACGGCGCCGCGCTGATGGACGTGGACGAGCAGGTGGCGCGCATTGCCGCCGCGCGCGAGGCTGCGGCCGGCGAGGGCATGGAGATCTACATCAACGCCCGCATCGACCCGTACCTGGCGCAGGCGGGGGCGCCGGAGGGGCGGTTAGACGAGACGGTGCGGCGCGCGCAGGCCTACGTGGCCGCCGGGGCGGACGGCGTGTTCGTGCCGGGCGTGGCGGACCCGGAGACCCTCCGCGCGCTCGCCGCCGCCGTCCGCGTGCCGCTGAACGTGATGGCCGGCCGCGGCGCCGGGCCCGACATCGCCGAGTTGCAGGCGCTCGGCGTCGCGCGGGTGAGCATCGGCCCGGCGATGACGCTGGCCGTAATGGGGCAGATCCGCCGCGCCGCCGTGGAAGTGCTGGAGCAGGGCACGTTCACGGGGCTCGGGGGCGGCCTCACGTTCCCGGAGGCGAACGGCCTGTTCAGCCGGGGGAGGGAAGGGTAGGGGCTCCGGAGCAGCACGGTAGACGGGGGCGAAGTCCCATCCACCCGAAATCCCGGCCAGAGCGAATGAATTCGCCGCAACGACTACACGAAGTCCGCCTGCGCGGACTGTCCATCGCGGGACGGTGCCACGCCGCTGGCCGGAGGATCGTGCGGGGCAGGGACTGCGGGATGGAGCACGAAGGTCTCCCCCTCTCCCGCGCAGTTTGCGGGAGAGGAGGCCGGGGGGTGAGGGCGCCCGCGAAGCGGCTGTAGAAGCTGGTCGTGCCCGGGGCCCCGTCTGGCAGGCGAGGTTTTGAGTACCAGGTCCCAAGTAGCAAGTGCCAAGCAGAGGCATCCTCCACTTGGCACTTGGCACTACGAACTTGGCACTTGCTTCAATCGATCCGGCTGAGGAAATCCAGCCGGATCATCCGCGTGCCGTGGCCCTCGAAGTCCACCTCGGCCTTGTCGCCCACCACGGCGAGCACCATTCCCTCGCCGAAGGTGCCGTGCGACACCTCGTCGCCCGCGGAGAGCGTGTCCACGGGCTCGGGGGCCGACTCCGCCGCGGACGATCCCGCCGCGATGGCCGGCACCTCGGCGCTGGCGGGCATCCCCTCCACGCGCGGCGACACGCAGTTGTCGCAGTGGCCGCACGTCCATCCCTCGTCGTGCGCCTCGCCGAAGTAGGCGAGGATCAGGCGCGTGCGGCACTTGGCGGTGCGGCAGTAGCCGATCATCTCGTCCAGCTTGACGTGGTCCTGCGCCCGGCGCGACTCGTAGTCCTGCAGCTCGCGGCTCAGGTCCGCCGCGGCCACGTCCGGCTTGAGCCGCTCCCACAGCCCGCCGCGGTGCTCGCGCACCATCCCGTGCCGCTTGAGCAGCGTCAGGACGATGCGCGCCTTGCGGCGGGGCACCTCGGCCATCTCGGCGATCTCGTCCAGCGGGCGCTTTTCCTCCAGCGGCATGCGGTTGACAATGCGCGCCGTGGCGATGGCCTCGTCCAGGTCCGGGTACTTGCCGCCCAGGAAGTAGCCCTGGACGCCGCGGTCCTCCTCGCGGTACAGGATCACGCACCGCGACGGCTCCCCGTCGCGCCCCGCGCGTCCGGCCTCCTGGTAGTACGACTCCATGCTGCCCGGAAAGTGGTAATGCACGATGAAGCGGATGTCGGGCTTGTCGATCCCCAGCCCGAACGCGTTGGTCGCCACCACCGCCTTGACCTCGCCGGCCATGAAGCGGTCCTGCGCTTCGTGCCGCTCCTTCGGTCCCAGCTTGCCATGGTACAGGGCCAGCGGGTGCCGCTTGCCGAACTCGGCGCGGATGCGCTCCGCTTCCTTGACCGTGGCCACGTAGACGATTCCCGTCCCCTGGGCCTTGCGGAGCACCTGCTCCAGCGCCGCGTCCTTCTGCGACTCGTTGACGGTGGGCTGCACTTCCAGGAACAGGTTGGGCCGAATGAGCTCGCCCACCCAGGAGAACGGCTCGCGCATCCGCAGCTGGTGCATGATGTCGTCGCGCACGTCCGGCGAGGCCGTGGCCGTGAGCGCCAGCACCGGCGGCCGCCCCAGCCGCTCCGCGATCCCGCCCAGCATCATGTAGTCGGGGCGAAAGTCGTGGCCCCACTGGCTCACGCAGTGTGCTTCATCCACCACGAACAGCGACACCTCGCGGTCCATCAGCACCTCGAAAAAGGCGCGGTCGCGAAAGCGCTCCGGCGTCACGTACAGGATCTTGCCTTCGCCGCCTTCCATCGCCTGCTCGGCCTCGCGCTGCTGCCGCGCCGTCTGGGCGGAGTTGATGGACCACGCGTCCACGCCCAGCTCGTCCAGCTTGTCCGTCTGGTCCTTCATCAGCGCGATGAGGGGCGAGACGACGATGGTCAGCCCAGGGAGCAGGAGCGCGGGAAGCTGGTAGATGAGCGACTTGCCGGCGCCCGTGGGCAGCACCACCAGCGCGTCCTGGCCGCCCAGCACGGCGCGGATGGTTTCCTCCTGTCCCGCCCGGAACTCGTCCAGGGAGAAGTGCTCCTTCAGGAACGGAAGCAGGTTCGCGTTCGCGTCGGTCTGCGGCGCAGCGGTTGGCAATTCGGGATGGTGGCGCGGGTAGATCAGGCACTCCGGTGAACGGACGGCGTGGGGGCAAGCACCGGGCCACACGCGCCTTCCCGGGGTGAATGCAGGACGGCCCCGCTCCGGATCGCCGGGGCGGGGCCGCCGTTCAACCGCCTCGCTCAGCTCAGCACGGCGGCGCCACCATCCCCGAGGTGCCCGTGTAGACGAAGGCGTCGCTGATCCACTTTCCGGCGTGGGCGCCGCCCAGCTTGTTCCACAGGCTGGTGGTCCCCCACGGGCCGGTGTGGCTGGTGCCGCTCGCCTGGCAGACGATGGTGACAGAGACCCCGCCGTTCACGGTTCCGGAGGGGGCGTACCCCGTGCCCGGCCCGGTGCGCAGGTTGTAGGGCCCGCAGTATCCGCCCGTGCACGCCGTCGTTCCCGTGGTCCCGGTGACCGGCGGAGTCGTGGTCCCGCCCGGGTACAGCGACTTCCACGAGCTCACGTCCGCGGCGGAGAGGGTGGTGCGCCCCCGGTAGCCCTGCACCTCGGCGCCGTTCAGGTCGGTAAAGTGCAGCGGGCCGAACTCGCGGGAGTTGTAGTGCATGATGGAGTTGGTGTCGTAGCTCCCCACGCGCACCGAGCCGCACAGGGTGGTGAACTCGCTGGGATACGGATTGGTGTCCAGGATCCGGATGTAGCTGTTGCGGTCGCAGCGCTGGTGCTCGTGCTGAAAGCCCAGGACGTGCCCCAGCTCGTGCATCAGGATGGCCTTGCTGTTGGTCAGCCCGTAGTAGTCCAGCCCCAGGCTGCGGACGGGGGAGCCGCCGTAGTACTGGTGGTATCCCAGGGCGCCGTGGTTGTAGATGCGCAGGTACGTGCCCTGGGTGGTGCGCTGCACGAACTTTACGCCGGGGACCTGGCTGGCGATCTGGCTCATGGCCGGGCCCAGGTTGGCGGGCGCGGTGCCCTCCACCACGTAGGGGATGACGCCGTTGGCCCACGCGCTGGCCCCCGTGGAGTGCAGCGACATGGAGGGGCCGGGGATGCCGGCGGCGCGGCGCAGGGCGGCCTCGGGCGTGGACGCGATCCGGTCCGCGGGACCCAGCGGCACGTCGCCGTCCCAGATGGCGATGCCGTTGACCACCTGGTAGGCCACGGGCCGTGCCGTGCCGCCGTCCCCATCGGCCACGTAGCCGGTGAGGACCGGGCCCTTGCGCGGATCGGTGAAGCCGGCGTCGGCCCGGGACGCGCCGGCATCCGCCGCGGGGGCCACGGCCGTGTCGTCGTGGCAGGCGGCGAGCGCGGCCACGGCGGCGAGCAGGGTGAGGGAACGCACGAAACGCATGGAGATTCCTCGGTTACGATGGATGAGGGTGCCGCACGTCCGGCCGGGAGCTTTCGAGGGGCCCGGTCGTCCGGCGGGTTCGTGATGGAAGGATAGCGGAGGGTCGCGCTCCGTTCTTCCACGTTCTTGTTCAACGTTCTTGCGCATCGCCGGCGCAAACGAAAACGGGCGCCCGGGCCGAAGCTCCAGGGCGCCCATCATCCTCCGTTCGAAGAAGGGTCTCAGTGGCTCGCCGCCGGTCTGCCGCGGCCGGAGTACTCGCCGGGGGTCACGCCCAGGATGCGCTTGAAGTGCCGGTTCAGGTGGCTCTGCGCCGCGAACCCGGCGGAGTACGCCGCGTGCGAGATGCTCCATCCGCGGCGCAGCAGGTTCATGGCGCCGGATACACGGAGGCGCGTCTGGTAGGCGTGGGGCGGAAGGCCGACCTCGTGCTTGAAGGCACGCACCAGGTGGAACTTGCTCAGCCCGCTCTCGGCGGCCAGCTCGTCCAGGGGAACGCCGCGGGCGTAGTGGACCTCCAGGTACTCCAGCGCGCGCGCCACCGCCCGCCGGTTGCGCCCCGCGGCGGGCAGGCGACGGCCGGTGCTGCTGCGCGCGAGGAGTGCCGCCAGGGCCTGCGAGAGAAAGGTGTCGCGGGCCAGCGACTCCTCCGGCGGGCTCCGCAGCCAGCGGGTAAAGCGCCCCGCCAGCTCCGGGTCCGTGCGCGCCACCCAGTCGAAGTCGGGGAGCGCGTCGCCGTCCGCCATCTCCGCCGCCGCCGACCGGAGCAGCGCCGGGTCCAGCCCCACGAGCGCGTACCGCCAGCCACCGGCGCCCACGGAATGGCCGTAGTGCATCTCGCCCGGCGGGATCACCACCAGGGTTCCGGCGGTGGCCGCGTGGCGCCGGCCGCGGCAGTACACTTCGCCCGCCCCGGACTCCGCCCAGGCAACCTGGAAGTCGTCATGAGTGTGGCGCGTGGTGCACTCCACGGCACCCTGGCTGGCGGCCGGCCGGTGCACGGACGCGCGGCTGCTCGCTGCGGCGCTGGGCTGCATGCGGTTCTCCGGGAGGGTTTACGCGATTGCAATGGATGCGGAGCGGAACGCATGGTTTGTGCCGTTTGTGTCTTTAAATATGTGATTAAATTAGGTGGATGCGCTTCCTCTCTCCTGCGACGCAGTGTCGCACGGGCATCGCTCCTCCTGTCCCCGGCAGAGGACATCGGGAGGTGTCTCCCAGGCGCGGCAAACGCCTGTTGTACAATGCTTTATGGATCAATCCGATGCGCGCCGGCCTGCTGAAAAAGCCGCGTGGGGCGCGGATTTTCGTCCGCGGGAGCTCGATGGGGCGGTTGCACCGCGATGCGGGTGTGGCATCCCGGGATTGCTTCAAGGCACCGCCCTTGCAGAGGCCCGGCCCTTGAAGTCGCCAATTTCGGCTGATGTGGCAGGCTATGGTGAGTCCCTCTGACGGAGACCGAGTATGAACGCTGTATCTCGCAAGTTCACGGTGGCGCTGGCCGCGCTGACCGTAAGCACCGGCATGACCGGTTGCGCGTCGATGAACAACACCGAGCGCGGCGCGGCGGCCGGTGCCGGCGTGGGCGGCGCCATCGGCGCGGTCATCGGCCGGCAGACGGGCGGCACGGCCCGCGGCGCCATCATCGGCGCGGTGGTGGGCGGTGCGGCCGGCGCGGTGATCGGCCGGCGGATGGACCGGCAGGCCGAGCAGCTGGAGTCGACCCTTCCCGCGGCGGACGTGGAGCGCGTGGGCGAGGGCATCGCGGTGACGTTCGAGAGCGGCGTGCTGTTCCCGTTCGACAGCGACCAGGTGCTGCCGGCCGGCCGTGAGAACCTGCGCCAGCTGTCCAACAGCCTGCGTCAGTATCCCGAGACCGAAGTGCTGATCGTGGGCCACACCGACAGCCAGGGCGCCGACGACTACAACATGCGCCTGTCGTTCCGCCGTGCCGAGGCTGCGCGCGCGTTCCTCGCGGCCCAGGGCATCGCCGCCAACCGCATCCGCGTGGAAGGCCGCGGCGAGATGGAGCCGGTCTCCGACAACAGCACCGAGTCGGGCCGGGCACAGAACCGCCGCGTGGAGGTCGCCATCTTCGCCAGCGAAGAGTACCGCCAGCAGATCCTGAACGAGAACCGCGGGCAGTAATCCCCGGCTTTCTCGCGCGGGCGGACGACCGCCCCGGCACCGATCCTGGTGCCGGGGCGTTTTTTTTCAGTGCGAAAGTGCGAAAGTGCGGGAGTGATACGAATCCGGTGTGTCCCCGACTTCCGCCGCGCCAAGCGCTGTCATTCCAGACGAGGAGCGGAGTGAAAAATCTGCTCGTCCGTGACAGGTCGCCCGTCCTCCGCTGATCTCACCGCTGCGCGTGCCGTTCGGCCGATCTTCGAGGAAGGTGTGCTGTCAGCCCGGATCACCGAGGGCGAGCAGGATGGCGATCGCGGCGGCAGAGATCCGGCCGTCCGTATCGAACGAGGGATCGTAGGCGGTCAGACCGACGGCGCCCAGGCGAAAGCGGGACCGTACGGCGGCGATCAGCTCCAGCACGTAGGCCAGCCGCAGGCCGTTGGGCGCGGCAAAGGCGTTGACGGTGCCCTCGCCGGGATCGAGCACGTCCAGGTCGATGTGCAGGTAGATGGTCTCGGTCAGCTCCAGCAGGTCGTCCAGCGCCATGGGGAGCAGGTCGGGGACGGCGACGTGCGGCAGGTGGGTGATGCCGGACGCCAGCAGCAGCGCGCGCTCCCCGGGATCCACGTCGCGGGCGCCGACCAGGCACACGAACGCATCGGGTACGGACTGGAAGCCCGGGATGGTGGAGGCCAGCGCGGGCCAGCAGCGGCTGGTGGCGATGGCGAGCGCCATCCCGTCCAGCATCCCGGTGCGCGTCGTTTCCGGCGTGTTGAGGTCGGCGTGCGCGTCAAGCCAGAGCACGGCGGGATGCGCATCCGCCAGGCCCGCCAGCGTCCCCATTGCCGTCGCGCAGTTCCCGGCGAGGACGATCGGGAGCGCGCCGCCGGCACGGGCGGCGGATACGCGCTCGGCCAGCCGCGCCGCGATGCCGAACGTCGCCGCGATCTCCGGCGCGGCGGACGGAAGCTCGATGCGCTCCACGGCGACGGTGTGCCCCGCGTCGCGCAGCCGATCCGCTGCCCCCGCGCGGAGGAGGTGGTCCGGCCCGGCGCCCATTCGCCAGCCAGGAATGCCGCTGTCGTACGGGACCGCGATGAGGCGGATGTCCATCGAATCGAGAAAATGTCGGGGTGGCGCGGCCGTTTTCGTTCATGCTTCTGAAGCCCTGTTCGTGTCGCGCCTCGGCGCGAGACAGGGCTTATCGCAGTCCCAGCGGCGGCTTTAGCCGCTCAGGCTCGGGGCTGCTCAGGCTCGGGGGCTGCTCCACCGACGGCGCCCGATCGCATCTGACGTCCCTGATCCTCACGGCCGTGCGGCGAGGATCTCCAGCAGCAGCCGCGCGGCCAGGCGCGCCGTGCGCCCATCGGGATCGTACGGCGGCGAGGTCTCCATGATGTCGGCGGCCACCAGGCGCGGATCGATGGCGACCGTGCGGACGATGTCGATCATCTCCCGCGACGTCAGGCCGCCGGTGCCGGGTGCGCTCACGCCGGGCGCGTACGCCGCATCCGCCGCGTCCATGTCGATGCTCAGGTACAGCGAGTCCGCCCCCTCCGTGGTGCGGTACAATGCGCCCTTGGCCACCTTCATCGCGCCGTGCGTCTGGATGTCCTCCACCGGGGACACGCGGATCCCCTGCTCCGTGGCGAAGTCCATGTAGTACTGCGAGTTGGCAAAGCGGCGGATGCCGATCATGGCGATGTGGCCGCCGCCCAGGATGGAGGTCTCCATCCCGCGGCGGAACGGGGTGCCGCTGGAGAGGTGCGCATCGTCGTCGTACTCGCGGACGTCCAGGTGCGCGTCCACGTTGATGAGCGCCAGCCCGATCTCCGGCCGCGCGGCGGCCAGCCCGCGCAGGATGGAGCCCGTGCAGCCGTGGTCCCCGCCCAAAAAGACGGGGCGCGCGCCGGCGGCGAACACCCGGCGGGCGGCGTCCTCGATGCGGGCGTGGGCGTCGGCGCCGTTCATCCCCGGCAGGGCCACGTCCCCCAGGTCCAGCACGGGCGGCACGTCGCGCTCGCCGTCCCAGCTGCCGAACGAGGCCAGCGCGTCGCGGATGGCCCGCGGCCCAAAGCGGGCGCCCGGGCGCGACGGGATGCCGCCGTCGTAGGGAAAGCCCAGCACCACCGTGCGGCCCTCCAGCGGCTCGCCCTCGCGCCACGGCTGCAGCAGCGCGGGGGCGCGGGGGTCGCGCGGGTCCGGCGCGGCGCGCAGCCCGTCCAAGAGATCGGCGGCGTTGCTCACGGGCGGGTGCGGGCGGGCGCGGACGGCAGCGGTGCGGACGGCATCGGCGCGAAGTGGATCATCACGGGGCGGCTCGGCTTGTCTGGTTTCGGCTCGGGTGGCTAACTTACGTGGACCGGGGCGCGCCGGGCCAGCATCCGCGCGCGCCGCACCGGCATCCATCGCGTCCAAATCATTCCGGCACTGGCCACATGCGCATCCTCACCGGGATCCAGCCCTCGGGCATCCTGCACATCGGCAACTACTTCGGCGCCATCCGGCCCATCCTGGACCTGCAGGGGCAGGGCGAGGTGTTCGTCTTTCTGGCGGACCTGCACGCGCTGACCTCGCGGCAGAACGCCGACGCCCTGCGCGACAACGTGCGCACGGCCACCATCGACCTGCTGGCGTGCGGGCTGGACCCGGAGCGCACCACCTTCTGGCGCCAGTCCGACGTGTCCGTGCATGCCGAGCTGACGTGGATCCTGAGCACCGTCACGCCCATGGGGCTGATGGAGCGCATGGTGGCGTACAAGGAAAAGGTGCAGCAGGGTATCAGCAGCAACGTGGGGCTGTTCACGTATCCCATCCTGCAAGCCGCCGACATCCTGGCGTACGACTCGGACCGGGTGCCCGTGGGCAAGGACCAGAAGCAGCACCTGGAGGCCACGCGCGACATCGCCATCAAGATCAACGAGGCGTACGGCGAGGGCACGCTCAAGCTCCCCGAGGCGCAGATCGCCGAGGAGGTGGCGGTGGTGCCCGGCCTGGACGGCCGCAAGATGAGCAAGAGCTACGGCAACACCATCGACATCTTCGCGCCGGAAAAGGCGCTGCGGAAGCGGGTGATGTCCATCGTCACGGACAGCACGCCGCTGGAGGCGCCCAAGGACCCCGAGGGCTCGCTCATCGTGTCGCTGTACAAGCTGTTCGCGACCAGGGACGAGGTGCGGCAGATGGAGGACGAGTTCCGCGCCGGCGGCGTGGGCTACGGCCACTTCAAGCAGCGCCTGTTCGATGCCATGTGGGACTTCTACGCTCCCATGCGCGCGCGCCGCGAGGAGATCGTGGCGCGGCCCGGCTACGTGGACGAGGTTCTGGCGGCGGGGGCGGACAAGGCGCGGGCCGTGGCGCAGGGGACGCTGGAGCGGGTGTGGAGGGCGGTGGGGTTGCGGTGAGGGGCGGG
>DATING010000012.1:0-1551 GCA_035474555.1 Longimicrobium sp.
AGCCCATCATGGAGATCTCCACCGACAAGGTGGATGCCGAGATCCCCTCGCCCATTGCCGGCGTGCTCGCCGAGGTGGTGGTGAGCGAGGGGCAGACGGTGGAGGTGGGCACCGTCGTCGCCTACATCGAGACGGAAGCCGGCGCTGTCGCGGCCCCCGCGCCGTCCGCCGCGCCCGCGCCGGGCTCCACGGACCACATCCAGGTGCCGGAGGAGCGCGAGACCAGCATGCCCGAGTCCGCCGTGGGCCAGGTGGAGACGGGCGGCGGGGGCGGCACCCCGGCCGACGGGCGGGTGCCCGCGGCCGCATCCGCCGGCGGCCGCGCGCAGCCGGCCGCCGCGGGCGCCCCGGCCCCGTCGGACGGGCCGGCGTCGCTGGAGGAGCGGCTCCGCACCAGGTCCACGCCGCTGGTGCGCAAGATCGCCGCGGAGCACAGCGTGGAGGTGCACCAGGTGCCGGGCACGGGGCGCAACGGCCGCGTGACCAAGGACGACATCCTCAAGTTCGTGGAGGAAGGCGCCAAGGCACCCGCCGCCGCGCAGCCCGCTACGGCCGCCGCGCCCAGCGCGCCGACGCCGCCGGCCCAGCGCCCGGCCGCGCCCGCCAAGCCGGCGTTTGAAGGCGCGTTCCCGTGGGACGAGTTCTACGGCGCGCCGCAGCACCCGACGGTCTCCGCCGGTCCCAACGACCGCGTGGAATCCGCCAGCCGGATGACGCAGATCATCGCGAACAACATGGTGCAGTCGCGGCGCATCAGTCCGCACGTGCACTCGTACTTCGAGGTGGACTACACGCGGCTGGACCAGGTGCGCGGCAAGAACAAGAAGGTGTGGGCGGACCAGGGCGTAAAGGTGACGTACACGCACTTCATCGCGTGGGCGGTGGCGCGGGCGCTGCGCGAGTTCCCCAAGATCAACGCGTCGTACAGCAACCACGAGGTCATCTACCGCTCGGACGTGAACCTGGGCATCGCGGTGGCGCTGGACAACGGCCTCATCGTGCCGGTGATCCGCCAGGCGGACGAGCTGTCGCTCGTCGGTCTCGCCAAGCGGCTCAACGACCTGGCCACGCGGGCGCGCAACAAGCAGCTCAAGCCGGACGAGATCCAGGGCGGCACGTTCACCATCACCAACCCGGGCATCTTCGGCACGACGATCGGGTTCCCGATCATCAACCAGCCGCAGGTGGCCATCCTGGGCGTGGGCGGGGTGGAGATGCGCCCGGCGGTCATCACCGACGAGTACGGCAGCCACGCCATCGTGGCCCGCAAGCGCGGCTTCATCTCGCTGGGCTACGACCACCGCCTGGTGAACGGCGCGGACGGCGACCAGTTCCTGGCCCGCGTAAAGCAGCTGATGGAGACCTTCGCCGACCAGGCGTAAGCGCTCTTCCTGGTGATTGAACGAGGCGAAAGGCCGGCACGGGGGTGCCGGCCTTTCGTTTTCCTGTCTGCCAGACTCGCTGGCCAACGACGTTCCTGAACCAGGAGAGAGCCATGCCGTCGATCGCAGAATTCTTGACCGACAATGGGTGGGGCCAGGGGGGCAATCA
>DATING010000013.1:0-3182 GCA_035474555.1 Longimicrobium sp.
GAAGAACTCCCAGAACGAGACGTCGAAGGAGAACGGCGTCTTTTGCAGCAGCGCCTCGTCCGGCGTCATCCCGTACCGGTCCTGCATCCACGCCAGCCGGTTCACCAGGCTCCCGTGCTCCAGCATCACCCCCTTGGGGCGGCCGGTGGAGCCCGAGGTGAAGAGCACGTGCGCCAGGTTCCGCGGCCCGAGCCCCTCACCGCCGGGATTCGCCTCCGGCCGCTCCGCCCACGCCCCGTCCTGCGTGAGATCGAGCACCGGGAGGGCGGACCCCGCCGACAGCGCGGCGGCGGTGGCGGCCTGCGGCGGGTACGTCAGCAGGACGGCCGGATCGCTGTCCTCCAGCATGTTGCGGAGACGCTCCACCGGGTAGCTGGCGTCGAGCGGAACGTAGGCACCGGCTGCTTTCAGGATGCCCAGCAGACCGATCACCATCTCCACGCTGCGCTCCACGCAGATCCCCACCCGCGCGTCCGGACCGACGCCGAGCGCGCGGAGGTGGTGCGCCAGCCGGTTGGCCCGCGCGTTCAGCTCCGCGTACGTCACCCGCTCGCCCTCAAACACGACCGCCACCGCGCCGGGTGTGCGCGCCGCCTGCGCCTCGAACAGCTCGTGAACGCACGCCTCGCGGGGATACGCCGCATCCGTCGCGTTCCACTCCCGCAGCACCCGGGTGCGCTCTCCCTCGGAAAGCATCGGCAGACGCTCGATGCTCGCGCCATCGTCCGCCGCCATCACCTCCAGCACGCGGCGCAGGTAGCCCATCCAGCGCTCCACCGTCTCGCGCTCGAACAGGGACGTGGCGTACTCCACCGCGCCCCCGATCCGGCCGCCGGATTCGCCCAGCGACAGCATCAGGTCGAACTTGGCCGTCCCCTGTGGCCCCGGTCCCGACGCCGGCGCCGATGCCGATGCCGATGCCGATGCCGATGCCGGCGCCGATGCCGGGCGCGGCGCCAGCGCCAGCGGACCCTGCGCCAGCCCCGGCAGCTCCAGCGGTTTCCTGGGCGCGTTCTGCCAGACGAACATCACCTGGAAGAGCGGGGTGTGCGCCAGGCTCCGCGTCGGCTGCACCAGCTCCACCACCTGCTCGAAGGGGATGTCCTGGTGGGCCTGCGCCTCCAGCGCGCGCGCCTTTACCCGCGCCAGCGCCTCGGCCACGGCGGGAGAACCGGAGAGGTCCACGCGCAGGGCCAGGGTGTTGACGAAGAAGCCGATCAGGTCCTCGATCTCGGGCCGGCCACGGTTGGCGGTCGGAGTGCCGACCACCACGTCGTCCTGCCCCGACAGGCGGGAGAGGACCGCCGCCCAGCCGGCCATGAGCGTCATGAAGAGCGTAAGGCCGTGCCGGCGCGAGAGCGCCTTCAGCCCGGCGGTCAGCTCCGGGTCCAGCTCGATGCCGACCAGGCCGCCGGCGAAATCCTGCCGCGCCGGCCGCGCGTGGTCCGTGGGCAGCTCCAGCAGCTCGGGCGCGCCGGCGAGCGTCTGCTTCCAGTACTCCGCCTGCTGCCGCAGGACCTCGCCCTCCACCCACGTCCGCTGCCACGCCGCGTAGTCGGCGTACTGCACCGGAAGCGGCGGAAGCGGATCGGGCCTGCCCGCGCGGAAGGCGGCGTAGAGCGCGCCCAGCTCGCGGGTGAACACGCCCATGCTCCACCCGTCGGAGACGACGTGATGCATGGTGATGAGCAGCACGTGGTCGTCGTCCGCCGTCCGCACCAGCCGCCCGCGGATCAGCGGCCCGTGCGCCAGGTCGAACGGCGTGCGCGCCTCCTCCGCCATCACCCGGCGCAGCTCCGCCCCGGCTTGCGCATGCCCGCGGAGGTCGTGCTCCACGAGATGAAAGGAGCTCGCCTCTGCCGGCGCGATCCGCTGCACGGGATCGCCGTCCGTCTCCGTGAAGACCGTGCGCAGCGCCTCGTGGCGCGCCACGATCCGGTCCAGCGCGCGGACCAGCGCGGCCCGGTCCAGCTCGCCCTGCAGGCGCAGGCGCGTGGGCATGTGATACGCCGCGCCGCCCCCCTCCAGCTGGTCGATGAACCACAACCGCTGCTGCGCGAACGAGAGCGGGAGATCCGCCTGGCGGTCCACGAGCTCGATGGGCGGCAGCGCGGCGCGTGAACGCGCCTCCAGCTCGCGCGCGAAGTCCGTGAGCACGGAGCGGGTGAACAGGTCACGCAGCGCGACCTCCACCTCCAGCATCTTCCGCACGCGCGAGATCACCCGCACCACCAGGAGCGAGTGGCCGCCCAGCTCGAAGAAGTTATCGCGGCGGCCCACCCGCTCCACGCCGAGCACCTCGGCCCAGATCTCCGCAAGCACCTCCTCCGTCTCGCCCACCGGCGCCTCGAAGCCGCGCTGGGCGAGCGCGTCGCCCTCCGGCGCGGGGAGCGCCCTGCGGTCCACCTTGCCGCCGGCGGTGGCCGGGAACGCATCCAGCCGCACGAACGCAGCGGGCACCATGTACGACGGCAGCCGCCCGGCCAGGTGCGCCCGCAGCTCTTCCACGTCCAGTCCCTCGCCAGCCACGCAGTACGCCACCAGCCGCCGCTCGCCGGGCGCGTCCTCGCGCGCCAGCACCACCGCGTCGCGCACGCCCGCGTGCTCGGCGAGGCGCGCCTCGATCTCGCCCAGCTCGATGCGGAAGCCGCGGATCTTCACCTGGAAGTCGGTGGGCCCCAGGAACTCGATGGTCCCGTCCGCGCGCCACCGCACCAGGTCGCCCGTCCGGTACAGGCGTGCCCCGGGCTCGCGGGCGAAGGGGTCCGGCACGAACCGCCCGGCGCTCAGCCCCGGACGGTCCAGGTAGCCGCGCGCCACCTGCCCGCCGCCGATGTACAGCTCGCCCGGCACCCCCACCGGCACCGGCTCGCCCCGCCCGTCCAGGAGGTAGACGCGCGTGTTCGCCACCGGCCGGCCGATGGAGCGCCAGGTGGCGGGATCGTCCACCACCTCGCCGAGCGTCGCGTTGACCGTCGTCTCGGTGGGGCCGTACGTGTTAAGGAGCGGCGGCCGGTGCCCGCCGCGGAGGAACCACGCCTCCAGCGCCGCGGGCTCCACCGCCTCGCCCCCGATGGCCAGCAGGCGCACGCACGCCGGCACCGCGGCCGAGGGCTCATCCAGCAGGAGCTGCCAGAACCGGGTCGGGAGGTCGGCCACCGTCACCCCGTTCTCCGCGCACC
>DATING010000014.1:0-3243 GCA_035474555.1 Longimicrobium sp.
ACCGGCGCGATCGCCATCGCCTCGGCGCGCGCGGCAGACTCCAGCCCGCGCGCGAAATCCGCCAGCACCGGCCGCTCGAACAGGTCGGCCGGCGAAACCTCCACGCCCAGCTCCTGCCGCACGCGCGAAATCACGCGCACCGCCAGCAGCGAATGGCCGCCCAGCTCGAAGAAGTGGTCGCCCCGGCCCACGCGCTCCGCCCCCAGCAGCTCGGCCCAGATCGCCGCGACCGACTCCTCCGCCCGGCCGGACGGCGCCTCGTACCCGCGCGTGGCGAACGCATCGCCCTCGGGCGCGGGAAGCGCCTTGCGGTCGGTCTTGCCGTTGGGGGTCAGCGGCAGCGCCTCCATGCGCACGTACGCCGCGGGGACCATGTACTCCGGCAGCCGCCCGGCCAGGTGCGCCCGCAGCATCTCCGCGTCCGCGTCGCCGACCAGGTAGGCCACCAGCCGCTTCTCGCCCGGCACGTCCTCCCGCGCCAGGACGATGGCGTCGCGCACGGCGTCGTGGCTCCGAAGCGCCGCCTCGATCTCGCCCAGCTCGATGCGGAAGCCGCGGACCTTCACCTGGAAGTCCGTCCGCCCCCGGTACTCGACCTGTCCGTCCGCGCGACGGCTCACGCGGTCGCCGGTGCGGTACAGCCGGCCGCCCGGCCCGCGGCCGAACGGGTCGGGGACGAAGCGCTCCGCCGTCAGCGCGGGACGGCCCAGGTAGCCGCGGGCCAGCCCGGCTCCCCCCACCCACAGCTCGCCGGCCACCCCCACCGGCACGGGGTTCATCCACCCATCCAGCACGAACGCCGTCTGGTTCTCGATGGGCAGCCCGATCGGCGGCGCCCCGGCGCAGTCCGCCGCCACCGCAGCCGCCGTGCTGACCACGCTGCTCTCCGTGGGCCCGTAGTGGTTCACCAGGCGGAAGGGCGCGGCGCCGGGGCCGCGGTGCAGCACGTCGCCACCCGTCAGCAGGGCGCGCAGCGCCAGCGGGGGCGAGCCGACGCGGTCGATCTCGTCCAGCACCGCCTCCGCGACGGGGGTGGGAAGGAACGCCAGGGTGATGCGGGCGCGGGCAAAGTAGTCCAGCAGCGCCGCCGGGGCCGTGCGCACGGCGGCCGGAAGCAGGTGCAGCTCCGCGCCGCTCGCCAGGTACGGCCACGTCTCCCACGCCGCCGCGTCGAACGCGGGCGAGGCGAACTGCGTGGCGCGGTCGTCCGCCGTGACGGCGTAGGCGCGCTGGTGCCAGCGGACCAGGTTCAGCACGCCCCGGTGCGGCACCGCCACGCCCTTGGGGCGGCCGGTGCTGCCCGAGGTGTAGATGACGTAGCACAGGTGGTCGGGCGAGAATCCCGCCGGACGCGGATCGGTGTCCGGATGATGCGCCCACGCCGATTCGTCCGCGGGATCCAGGACCGGCACCCCGCTCCCCGCGAACCGCGCCGCCAGCCCGGGCGGCGCCAGCAGCACCGCCGGCCGGCTGTCGGCCAGCATGTAGCGCAGCCGCTCGTCCGGATACGCGGGGTCCAGCGGCACGTACGCTCCGCCGGCCTTGAGCACGGCGAGCATCGCCACCACCATCTCCGGGCCGCGCTCCACGCACAGCGCCACCCGCGCGTCTGCCCCCACCCCCAGCCCGGCCAGGTGGTGCGCCAGGCGATTGGCGCGTGCGTTCAGCTCGCCGTAGGTCAGCGTGCGGTCCTCGTGCGCCACGGCCACGGCGTGCGGCGTGCGCGCGGCCTGTGCCTGCACGAGGTGGTGGACGCAGGCGTCGGCGGGGTGCTCCGCCCCGGTCCGGTTCCACGCGTCCAGCACCCGGGTGCGCTCGCTCCCGGGCATCAGCTCCAGCCGCTCCACCCGCCGGTGGTCGCCGGCGGCCATCTCCTCCAGCACCCGCCGCAGGTAGCCGACCCAGCGCTCCGCCGTCGCCCGGTCAAAGAGCGCGGTGGCGTAGTTCAGCCCCCCCACGATGCGATCCCCGCGCTGGGCGAGGGTCAGCGAAAGGTCGAACTTGGCGGTCTCCTGGGCCGGTCGCGGCACGGCTGCCGATTGCAGCCCCGGCAGCTCCAGGCTCTCGCCCAGCGCGTTCTGCCAGGCGAACAGCACCTGGAAGAGCGGGTGGTGCCCCAGGCTGCGCGCGGGGCTCACGCGCTCCACCACCTGCTCGAAGGGGATGTCCTGGTTCCGCTGCGCCTCCAGCGCGTGCGCCTTCACCCGCTCCAGCAGCTCCGCCACGCGGAGCGAGCGCGACAGGTCCACGCGCACCGGGAGCGTGTTGACGAAGAAGCCGATCAGCTCCTCCACCTCCGGCTGCCCCCGGTTGGCGCTCGGCGTGCCGATCACCACGTCGTCCTGCCCGGACAGGCGGCTCAGCACCACCGCCCAGCCGGCGAGCAGCGTCATGAACAGCGTGGTCCCGTGCCGCTGCGACAGCCTCGTCAGCGCCTCCGTCAGCTCCTCGTCCAGCTCGATCTGCACGGACGCACCGGCGAAGTCCTGCTTCGCCGGGCGGGGACGGTCGGCCGGAAGCTCCAGCAGTTCCGGGGCGCCCGCCAGCGTCCGGGTCCAGTACTCCGCCTGCGCCTCCAGGACGGGCCCTTCCACCCGGCGCCGGTGCCACGCCGCGTAGTCGGCGTACTGGATGGGCAGCGGCGGCAGCGGATCGGGCTCGCCGCGGGCGAAGGCGGCGTACAGCGCGCCCAGCTCGCGGTGCAGCACGCCGGCCGACCAGCCGTCGGAGACGATGTGGTGCATCGTCAGCAGCAGCACGTGGTCGTCCTCCGCCATGCGAATCAGCTGCCCGCGGACCAGCGGCCCGTGCGCCAGGTCGAAGAGCGTGCCCGCCTCGTCCGACACGAGGCGGCGCAGCGCGTCCTCCGCGTCCGGCGAAGCACGGAGATCGTGCTCCACCAGGCGCAACCCGCCCTCCTCGACCGGGGCGATGCGCTGCACGGGCTCACCATCCACCGCGGGGAAGGTCGTCCGCAGCGCCTCGTGCCTCGCGACGATGCGGTCCAGCGACCGCAGGAGCGCGCCGCGGTCCAGCTCCCCTTGCAGGCGCAGGTGCATGGGGACGTGGTACGCCGACCCCATCCCCCCCAGCTGTTCCAGGAACCACAGCCGCTGCTGGGCGAACGACAGCGGGATCGCGGACGATCGATCCACCGGCGCGATCGCCATCGCCTCGGCGCGCGCGGCAGACTCCAGCCCGCGCGCGAAATCCGCCAGCACCGGCCGCTCGAACAGGTCGCCC
>DATING010000015.1:0-8965 GCA_035474555.1 Longimicrobium sp.
CATCGCGATGATGCGGCCGTCGATGTACTCGCTGCGGAACTCGGCGCTGCCCTCGAGCGCGAAGTACTCGTCCGGCGTGCAGGATGAGGATCCGTCCGCGCGCACGGTCACACTCCGTCAGGGCTGGCCGGGGCGGGCTCCTCGACGAACATCGTGCGGTTGTAGATCTCGCGCAGGGTAAAGGTGCATCCGACCGAGGCGAACTCGATGCTGCTGTCGAGATCGGTTTCCTCGGAGCGCACCCAGAAGTCGCCCTCGCGCGTCTGGCGCTCCACTCGGACTTCGTCCTGTGAGATCAGCACGTACTCGCGCAGCGATTCGATGGCTTTGTAGCCCGCGAACTTGTCGCTCCGGTCGTATGCCTCCGTGCTGTCGGACAGCACCTCCAACACGAGGGACGGGTTGATCAGGATGTCTCTGTGCGCATCCTCGTGCTGCGGAACACCGCACAGCGCCATCACGTCCGGGTACGTGTAGTTCGTTCCGCGTCCAAACCGAAGCTTCACGTCGGCGATGAAGACGTGGCACGGCTTTCCTGCAAAGCGCGCGAGCAATCCCGCGTACACGTTGCCGGCGATGTAGTTGTGCGGAAACGAGCCGCCCGGCGACATCGCGATGATGCGGCCGTCGATGTACTCGCTCCGGAACTCGGCGTGGCGCTCGAGCGCGAGGTACTCTTCCGGGGTGTAGTGGGTCAGGGCTGCCGTGGCCATGCTCTCCTCTCGGACCGGGGTGCGTCCGAGTGTAAACTTGCCTGCCGTAAACGCACAAGTGGCTTACGCTTGACCGCCACGGATGCGCCAGCGTGGGAACAGTGTTCTCCGCGATCCAGCTGGATTCAGGATGCAGCAACGGCGGAGAGAATGGAAGAGGACTGTGAAGCCACTCCCCCCGGCGCGCGCATCCACCGCGTGAAAGAGGCCGCGGACGAAACGTCGCCCGCGGCCTCCTTCACGTGCTGTTGATCGGCGGCGCGACCCTCTGCTCAGCCGTCCTCGTCTTCATCCGCGCCGGGAAACTCCACGTCCGCGTAGATCTCGCGCAGCGTCAGCGTGCAGCCGACCGACGACAGCTCAAGCGTCGCGTCCGGGTCCATCTCCGCCGAGAATATCCAGAACTCGCCGTGCCGGACGTAGCGCTCCACGCTGACGGCGCGGGAGTCGATCAGAACGTATTCCGAGAGCGACTCCACGGCCCGGTACGCCGCGAACTTCGCCCCGCGGTCGAAGCTCTCCGTACTGTGGGAAAGAACCTCGATGATGAGGTTCGGGTTCAGCAGGGTTTTCGGCGTGGTGTCCAGGAACGCGGCCTTCTCGCAGACCGCGACGATGTCGGGATACATGTATCCCGCGCCATGGGCGACCTGTACCCGAACGTCATTCACGAACACGCGGCACCCACGGGGCCGTAGCCGGCCGCGCAGCTCGCTCCCAACGTTGAGGACGACATCCGCATGCTCGGGACTCGCGCCCGTCATCGCGATGATGCGGCCGTCCAGGTACTCGCTCCGGAACTCGGCGTGGCGCTCGAGCGCGAGGTATTCTTCCGGGGTGTAGCGGGTCAGGGCTGCCGTGGCCATGCTCTCCTCTCGGACCGGGGTACGTCCGAGTGTAAACTTGCCGATCGCAAACACACAAGTGGCCTGCACTTGACCGCAACGGATGCGCCAGCGTGGGAACGGTGCGATCCATCATCCAGCCGGCTCCACGATAGCAGCAACGGCGCGGAGAACGGAAGAGTCGCGCGACCGCGCCTCGTCGGAGCGCATCCACCCACCGCGCAAAAGAGGCCGCGGACGACTGGTCGCCCGCGGCCCCTCGCCATCCGTCCTGAGAAATCCCGCTACACGCCGGCGGGCTCCGCGACGGCCGGGCGCGCGGGGTAGTGCGAATCCACGTAGTCGTCCAGGATGCGCTTGAACTCCTCGGCGATGTGGTCGCCGCGCAGGGTGATGGAGTGCTCGCCATCCACGTACACCGGCGCCTTGGGCTCCTCGAAGGTGCCCGGCAGGCTGATGCCCAGGTTGGCGTGCTTGCTCTCGCCGGGGCCGTTCACCACGCACCCCATCACCGCCACCTTCATCTCCTCCACGCCGGGATGCGTCTCGCGCCACACGGGCATCTGGTCGCGCAGGTAGTCCTGGATGCTCTCCGCCAGCTGCTGAAAGTACGTGGACGTGGTCCGCCCGCAGCCGGGGCAGCTGGTGACCTGCGGCGAGAACGAGCGGATCTCCAGCGACTGCAGGATCTGCTGCGCCACGTGCACCTCTTCCGTGCGGTCGCCCCCCGGCTTGGGGGTGAGCGAAACGCGGATGGTGTCGCCGATCCCCTCCTGCAGCAGGATGGAAAGACCCGCCGTGGAGGCCACCACGCCCTTGGTGCCCATCCCCGCTTCCGTGAGCCCCAGGTGCAGCGGATAGTCGCTGAGCGGCGCCAGCTTGCGGTACACGCGCACCAGGTCCTGCACGCCGCTGACCTTGGCGGACAGGATGATGCGGTCGTGCGGCAGCCCGCACGCCTCGGCAAAGGCGGCGGAGCGCATGGCGCTCTCCGTCATCGCGTCCATCATCACTTCCTTGGAATCCTTGCGCACCGCCTCGGGAAGGAGCGCGTTGGCGTCCATCATCTCCGTGAGCAGCGCCTGGTCCAGCGAGCCCCAGTTCACGCCGATGCGCACCGGCTTGCGCCACTCGATGGCCTTCTCGATGATGGCGCGGAAGTTCTCGTCGTGCCGCTTGGCCCCCACGTTGCCGGGGTTGATGCGGTACTTGGCGAGCGCCTGCGCCGTGTCGGGATACTTGGTGAGCAGCAGGTGGCCGTTGTAGTGAAAGTCGCCCACGATGGGTACCTCCACGCCGCGGGCGCGCAGGAACTCCACGATGTACGGAACGGCCTGGGCGGCTGCCTCGTTGTTCACCGTCACGCGCACGATCTGGCTGCCGGCGCGCCACAGGGCGGCCACCTGCCGGACGGTGCCCTCCACGTCGGCCGTGTCGGTGTTGGTCATGGACTGCACCACCACCGGGTGCGCGCTCCCCACGGGAACGCCGCCCACGTGGACGGTGACGGTCTGCCTGCGCCGGATGTCGCTCATGCCGCGGATGCGCAATTCGTGAAACGGTACTTGACGAAACCTCGCAAATCTAACGGGATCGCCAGCTTGCGGCAAAGTGCCGGGGACATGCCCGGCAGGCGGGGATAAACGGCGGGCGGCGGCGGACGACCCGCATCTCCCCACCGGGCGTCCGGAATCGGGTCGTCAAACGTTTGCATGCGCGCGCATCCGGGTGTAGACTTCCCCCTCCGCCGCAGGTTCCGCCTCGCCGTCCATCCCGATCCACACCACTCATCCCATGAATCTCCCGATGCTCGTGCGCCGCGCGCTGCTTGCCGCGGTCCTGCTCGTTTGCGCCCTGGCCCGCCCCGGCGCGGCGGGCGCGCAGGTCACCGATGCCGCCGCCGCGGCCGACACCGTGTACGAGATCCGCCTGCGCGACGGCTCCGTGCTGGTGGGCCGCATCGTGGCCGACCAGGGCGCGACCCTCACGGTGCAGACGCAGGCGGGGCTCACGGTCACGCTGCAGCGCGAGCAGGTCGTTTCCATCACGGAGCGGTCGGGGCGGGTGGTGGACGGCCAGGTGTGGCCGCAGGACCCGCACGCCACCCGGCTCTTCTTTGCCCCCACGGCGCGCGCCATCCCCAAGGGCGATGGATACTTCGGCGTATACGAACTGTTCCTGCCCTTCGTGAGCTACGGGGTCACGGACCGGTTCACCATCTCCGCGGGCACGCCCATCATCCCCGACTACATCGGGCAGATCTTCTACTTCGCGCCCAAGTACGAGTTCATGCGCGCACCCGGCGCCAGCGCGGCCGTGGGACTGCTGGCGGTGGTGGCCCCGGACGAGGCGCTGGACGGCAGCGCGGGGCTCATCTACGGCGTGGGCACGTTCGGCAGTCCGGACGGCGCCGTGACCGTGGGCGCCACCGTGCCCTTCGTGGCCTCGACGGAGGACAGCGACCTGGGCAACGACCCCGTGTTCATGATCGGCGCCGAGGCGTGAACTTCGTCTACAGCTTCTGACGCGGACGGTTCCGCGAAACACCGGGCCGGCGGGAATCCACCCTCGCCGGCCCTTTCGCAACGCAGGCGGCGCGCCGCACGTCCGTCCCGCGCGCGAGAACAATCGTGGCCGGGACCGTGGCCCAACGGCGCGCGATCCTTCCCGGCGCCTTTCCCGGCATTCATCTCCCATCCATTGCATCCCATGATCCCACGCACGTCGTTCGCCCTGCTGCTGGCCTGCGTCCTGGGCGCCGCGCCCGCCGCCGCGCAGGCGGACACCACCGCCCCGCCCGTGCGCACGCAGGCGATCTCCATCCTGCCCTTCCACGCCCTGCTGGGCTTCTACGCCGGCGACTACGAGCGCATCGTGGGGCAGACGACCACACTGGGCATCGGCGCGAGCTACTTTTCGCTGGGGGAGGAGACCAGCGAATTCACGTACGGCACCGCGGAGGCCAAGCTGCGCTACTACCCCAGCGGCGATCCGCTGCGGGGGCTGGCGTTCGGACTCACGGCGGGGCCCACGTTCGTCTCCACGGGCGACGACTTCGACGGGGAGGACCAGAGCTACACGGCGCTGGGCATCGGCTTCGAGGTGGCGCGCAGCCACATCATGGGCGTGGACCAGCGCTTCTTCTACGGCTACGGCGCTGGCGGCAAGCGCCTGTTCTTCAGCGGTGAGGAGGCGGACGGCGTGGAGCTGGTGATCCCCACCCTGCGCCTGTCGGTGGGCCTCGCGTTCTGACCCGCCGGCCGATCGGATCCAACATCCGGGCTACGAAAGACGGCCTCACGCGGAGGGCGCGGAGGACGCGGAGCGGGGAAGCGGAGAATGGATTTCCGCGTCAGGCGGCATGATCGATCCAGGAATGCCCGGCCGCTTGACGGCGGCCCGCGGCGGCACGTACATGGGAGGCGGGAGGGCGCACGGGCGTCCTCCCGCCTTTGCCTTTTTCCCTGCGGAACCATGGCCGTGGACAACGATCACCTCGTGCGCACCCTGGGCGAGCTGGTGCGCGTCGTCTCCATCAACCCCGCGTTCAGCGGCGGCACCACGGACGAGCGGCAGGTGGCCGCATACGTGCGCGCGGCCCTGGAGGGGATGGGGATGGAGACGCACGCCCACGAGCCGGCGCCGGGACGGGTGAGCGTCGTCGGGCGGCTGCGGGGGACGGGGGGTGGCCGGTCGCTGATGCTGTACGCGCACCACGACACGGTGGGGATCGAGGGAATGCCGGACCCCTGGTCCGCCGAGGTGCGCGACGGGCGGATGTACGGCCGCGGCGCGTACGACATGAAGTGCGGCCTGGCCGCGTCCCTCGCCGCGGTAAAGGCGATCGTGGAATCCGGCGCGCCGCTCGCGGGCGACCTGCTGGTGGTCTCCGTGGCGGACGAGGAAGAGGCCAGCCTGGGGATGGAGGACGTGCTGCGCCACCACACCGCCGACGCCGCCGTCGTCACCGAGCCAACGGAGCTGGCGATGGTGGTGGCGCACAAGGGGTTCTGCTGGATGGAGGTGGAGACGGAGGGGCGCGCGGCGCACGGCAGCGGCTGGCAGGTGGGGATCGACGCGAACATGCGGATGGGCCGCGTGCTGGCCCGGCTGGAGGCGCTGGGCGCGCGCCTGGTCGCCTCCGATCCGCACCCCGTGGTGGGCCCGCCCTCGCTGCACGCGGCCACGCTGCAGGGGGGCACGGGATGGAGCACCTACGCCGCGCGCTGCACCCTGCGCATCGAGCGGCGCACCATCCCCGGCGAGACGGAGGCGAGCGTCGTGGCGCAGGTGCAGGAGATCCTGGATGCGCTCGCGGCGGAAGATCCCACGTTCCGCGCGACGGTGAAGCCCGTGCTCTCGCGCCCCCCGTGGGAGGCGCGCGCGGATTCCGCCATCACCGGCATCGTGGGGCGCGCGGCGCAGGCGGTGCTGGGGCGGCCGCCGGTGCGGACGGGCGCGCCGTACTGGATGGATACGGCGCTGCTGGGCGCGGCGGGCATCGACACCGTCGTCCTGGGCCCGGCGGGGGAAGGGGCGCACGCGGCGGTCGAGTGGGTTGACCTGGAGTCCGTCCGCCAGACGGCCGAGATCCTCGTCCGCACCGCGCGCGAGTTCTGCGGGTGAGGGCGAGGTTGAGGGTGAGGGTCGATAGGCCAAACTCGAGCCTGAGCGGCTAAAGCCGCCGCTGGGACAGCGGTAAGCCCCGTCTCGGCTCGCTGCGCTCGCCGAACGGGGCTTCAACTGCTTCAACGACAACACTGTGCCGGTGGCGTGGCACTCGCCCGTGACGGACAGTCCGCGCAGGCGGACTTCGTGTTGTCGTTGCGGCGAATTCATTCGCTCTGTTCGCGGACTCTGCCCCCGATCCCTGTTTCCGTTCGCGGGCTCCCCTCGAACCCTCCCCTCCGTCCGAGGTGGGAGAAGGCGGCGGTGAGTTCGGGGCAGGTGGCGGGAGAGGGCGGAGTTGGTGCGAAGGCAGGCGGGAGCGAATGAATTCGCGGCTTCGCGGCTACAACTTCACACTGTCGGCCTGCGCCGACACCACCGTGCACGGGCAGACGATCGTACCGGCGGACATGCATCCGCCGCCACAAACGAAAAGCCCCGCGAAGTCGCGGGGCCCGGAGTCATCGGCGAGATCTTTCACGCGGCACGGTCCACTTCCGCACTCACGCACTTTCCTCAGAACTTCCACGTCAGGCCCAGCACGGGAACCAGCGGCAGGGTCGTGACGGCACGGATGACGTCGGTGCCGGGTTGATTGTTGTATCCGCTGTCGGGCGCGTTGGGATTGGCGGTTCCCTGCCCGTCGTCGAAGTAGCGGTAGAACAGCCCGTCGCGGCTCTCCAGCGCGTTGATCACGCGCAGGTACGGCGTGACCTGCGTGTGGCGGCCGGCCAGGCGCGGCCTCCACGTGCGCGACACCTCGGCATCCAGCCGCAGGAACCGCGCTTGCCCGCTGAGCGGCGCGTCGGTGTCCAGGTCCACCGTGCCCGTGGTCTCGGGCGTCGGCAGCGTGCCGCCGGACAGCGCCTCGTTGGGAAAGGTGAAGCGGCCGGACGGCAGACCAGCGCCGTACGCAAACCGCACGCCCAGCACGGTGCGGCGCCACGCCAGGGCCCGCACGCCCGCGCTCAGCGTGTGCCGCCCGGAAAAGCGCGTCGCGGTGTCGGCCACCACGGACGAGCTCCACGCCCATCCCAGCGAATAGCCCAGCCACCCGGTCACCCGCCCGGCCGTGCGCCGCGCCCACACGTCCACCCCGGAGTTGTGCGCCGTGTAGGTGGACGAGTCGGGGATGGGCCGCGGGTCCGGCAGCCCGTCGAAGCGCTTGTAGAAGCCCTCCAGCCCCAGCTGCACGTCCGGCGTGACCTGCTGGTCCAGCGACAGCGACAGGTGGGTGGCCCCGCCCACGGCCAGGTGCGTGGCCACGCGCATGGAGTCGGCGTAGTTGCGCAGGGGGCTGGAGCGCAGCGACCGGGGCACGCGCACGTACTGGTGGTAGCGCCCGCCCGCCAGGGTGAGCGCCGTGCCGTCCGCGATCAGCCAGGTGGCCGAGCCGCGCGGCGCCAGCACGGCCACCCCGCCCATGGAAAAGCCGTCCGCCCGCACGCCGCCCCGCAGCACCATCCGCGCGTTGGGCTGCCACTCCCCCTCCAGGTATCCGCCCGCCGACGACGCGGACTGCTCCGCGTACACCAGCATCTGGAAGGTCTCGGGCTGCACGGCCTCGTGCTCCACCCACATCCGCTCGAACGAGGCGCCGTAGCGCACCCGCAGCGATTCGTGCTGCCGGGTAAAGTCCAGCCCGGCCCGCACGCGGTCGCTGCGGCTGGTGAGCTGGAACAGGCGCCCCCGGTTGCGCAGGGGAAGGTCGGCATCGAAGCGGCCGCCGGCCAGCGTCACCTCCACGTCGGCGCCCTCGTAGCGGCCGCCGTAGCGCACGCTCCCGGCCAGGTTGCCCCAGGTGGCGTACCCCTCGCCGCCCACCGTGTCCACCCGCACGCCCTCGTGATTGGTGAACGCCGTGACGGAAACGCCGCCTTCGGGCAGGGGCACGTCCAGCCGCACCAGCCCGTCACGGAACTCGTAGGGAAAGGGCTCGCTCTCCAGCTGCGCGAAGTTGGCGCCGTGCACCGTGCGCCCGGAGGCCAGGTACCGCACGCCCCCCACCAGCGGCCCCTCCACCCGCCCCGTGGCCGAGACCATGTCCACCGTGCCGCCCGCGGAGTGGCGGTCGCGGTTGCCGCTGCGGGTGGACAGGTCCATCACGTACGACAGCCCGCCGTCGTAGCGGGCCGGGGCGCCGCCCAGGTACAGGTCCGCCGAGCCCACCACCTCCGGCTCGAAGCTCTCGATGAGCCCGCCCATGTGAAAGGGCGCGTACACGGGGGCGCCGTCCAGCAGCACCAGCTGCAGGTTGGCGGCGGATCCGCGCACGTACAGCGCCTCGCCCCCGCCCCCCCCGCCGCTCCCCGGCTCGCCGGGAAGGGGAGTGATGCCGGGGGTCAGCGTCCCGGCCAGCCCGTCCTCCTGCGGACGGTGGCGGATGAGCAGGTCGTACTCGGCGCGGGAAAGGGCGATGCTGTCCGCGCCGGGGTCCATGGAGGGGCGCACGTCCACGGGCGCCAGGGTGATGGGGCGGTGCTGCAGGACCACGTCCAGGTCCAGCGCGCCGCCGGCGGGCACCAGCACCACCATCTCGGTGGGGACGTGGTCCAGGTGGCGCACGCGCAGCACCTGCCGCCCCGCGCTCACCCGGAGCAGGTAGGCGCCCGTGCTGTCGGCGGTGGAAAGGACGTTCTGGCGGCCGTCGTCGGCCTCCACCACGGCCAGGGCCACGGGAAGTCCGGTGGGCTCGCTCTGCACCCGGCCGTGAATGACGCCGCGCGCCGTGTCCTGTAC
>DATING010000016.1:0-3734 GCA_035474555.1 Longimicrobium sp.
ACGTCCAGCCGCTCGCGAAAGGCGTCCAGCTCCGCCAGGAAGGGGGCCGCGTCCCCCGCGCCGCCGGCGGACAGCGTGCGCGCCGTGGCGTCGCCCACGGCGGCGAAGCGGTCGCGTGCCTCCCGCGCGTCGCGGGCGGCGCGGGTGCGCTCCGCCGTGAGCCCGTCCAGGGAACGGTAGGCGTCCAGGCGCTGGGCCGTCTGCCCGATGTTCTCGCGGTAAAAGGCCAGCCAGCGCTGGCGCTCGGCGGGGTCCGCCGTGCGGGAGGCCTGCTGCAGGGCCACGACGCTCTGGTACGCGTCGCGGTCCACGTTCAGCACCAGCCCCAGGCCGGCCAGCTCGCGGGTGGCAAGGAGGTGGGCGCGGTCGCGGATGCGGCCGCTGGACGCCAGCATGGCCAGCACGCCCGCCGCAGAGATCAGCAGGAGCACGGCGACCGCGCCGCGCAGCTTCCAGGCGAACGGCCAGTCGGAAACGGAGAACGGCCGAAAGGGCGCTCCCGGGGAATTCGCTGCCATCAAGTCGTAAAACGGAGGAGTTGTCGTGAGATGCAGAACCCGTAGCGATGGGCGCGCAGCGCAGGCCGATCGATCCATCGAAGCGTAACGTGCGCTCTGGCGGGGACGGAAAGGTAGGTACAAACCGTTGCCGGGGCAACCTTTCCGGCCGATCCCGGGATGCAGCCCAGGCCCCGCCACGTTGCGCCCGCCGCCGGGGCGACGTACGCTTCGGTCTCTCTGCGGGCGCGGCGTGGCCGGCATGCGACCTCCCCCGGTGTGGCCGTATCCGGGTGCTGCCACCCCGCGAGCGCGAGAAGTGCGTGGATGGGGAGGACGGGGAGGTTCGCGCCCGCACCGTCTCCGCGCGCCTGGAGCCCGGGGCCCGGTTCGGCGAGACGGGACGATGGAGGGTCGCTGCCGGGTGACGGCGCGTCGCCCGTCCTCGTCCTCCCCCGAGGAACGCCTCCGCTACCCCCCACCCGCGCTTTCGGCGGGTGCCGCGGCGGGGTGCCGCATCCCGGCCGCTCGTCCACGCGGAGGTAACCCCGTGGCCGTCGCGGCGGATTTCATTGTCCGGCCGAACTCGGCGTTACGAAGAAACCGACTTTCACAACCAGACCGTCTCTTGCTGCTGACCCAAGGCCCGTGCCCGGATCGATCCGCCCCCGCCACCGTCCGCCCGGCGTGGACGGCCCCGGCACGCGCATGACCGCCAAGACGGCGCATGCCGCGTCGCTGGACGCCGTGCGCGACTACCTGGCCCGCTACCTCAAGCCGCAGGGCTTCCGCAGCCGCGGACGCACCTTCAACCGCAGCACCGAGCCCGGCGTGATCCAGGTGATCGGCCTGCAGCTGGGCGCCACGCGGCCCGGCGGGTCGCAGCCCCGCAACATCCCCGAGGAGTTCGGGCTGGGGATGCGCGGCACCTTTACGGTGAACCTGGGGCTGTACGTGGACGAGGTGCGCGAGGCGCTGGCCCAGGCGCCGCGCCCGGGGTGGGTGACCGCCTCGCACTGCGCCCTGTGCACGCGCATCGGGCAGCTGGCGGACCCGCCGCGCGACATCTGGTGGAAGCTGGAGGGGACCGAGCCCGGCGAGCTGGCCAGCGACGTGGTGCGCCTGCTGGACGCGCACGGCCTGGCCCTGCTGGAGGCGTGCGCCACCCGCGAGGGCATCCTGGCGGAGCTGGCCAGCCAGCGCGCGGAGAACGGGCTGAACGGCCAGCTGCGCGTGACCTACTCCATCCTCCTGGCCGGCGCGGGCCGCCTGCGCGACGCGCGCGAGCAGCTGCGCGCGGAGATCACCGCGTCCGAGGGAAGCCCCGTGTACCAGCAGACCCTGCGCGAGTTGGCCCTGCGGCTGCACCTGCCCCTGTAGAGCGGTTCCCGGCCGGGTTTGCCGATTCTCACCCGTGCCGTCATTCTGAGTCATCCGGCGCGAGGCAGTGCGGTTCAACCTCCCCCAGAAGTTTTTTGGGAGGTGCGAGCCTGAGCGGGCGGAGGGGGCGCTCGCGCGGAGGCTGCCACGCCCGCACGGTCCCGCACTCCGTCTGAAACCGCCCTCGCGTCCGGATCCACCTCCATCCCCCGTCGGCCCATGATCCGCCTTCGCCTGCTGGTCCCCGCGCTTGCCGTCCTCACGTCCGCGCTCCCCGCCGCCGCGCAACAGGGCGCGCCCGAGCGGCTGCAGCAATTGTTCGCGGACGACTGGGAGGTCCGGCTGCGCGAAAACCCGCTCTTCGCCACGTCGCAGGGCGACACGCGCTACAGCGGGCAGCTGGGCGGCGCGGGGCTGGCGGACGTGGAGCGCCGGACGGCGGAGAGCCGGCGGATGCTGGAGCGGCTGCGCGCCATCCCCCGCGACTCGCTGTCGCCTGCCGACCGCATCAACTACGACATCTTCGAGCGGGCCAAGCGCGAGGACCTGGAAGAAGCGGAGCTGGGGCTGCACCTGATCCCCATCACCAACCGCGAGGGGTTCCACACCTTCTTTCCCCAGCTGCCGGACCAGGTCCCGCTCGCCTCCGTGGCGGACTACGAGGCCTACGTCTCGCGGCTGCGCGCCTTTCGCCCCTGGGTGGGGCAGCACGTGGAGGTGATGCGCGAGGGCATCCGCCGGGGGATGGTGCTGCCCAGCGTGTCGCTCGTCGGGGTGGAGGAGACGCTGCAGCCGCACATCGTCGCGGATCCCACGGCGAGCCTGCTGTGGAAGCCGTTCGCCACCTTTCCCGCCGGCGTGCCGGAGGGGGAGCGGGCGCGGCTGGCGGCGGCGGGGCGCGCGGCCATCGAGGAGTCCGTCGCGGCCGGGTACCGCGACTTCCTGGAGTTCATGCGCGCGGAGTACATCCCGGGCGCGCGGCGGGGGATCGGCGCGTCGGAGCTGCCCAACGGGCGGGCGCTGTACGCGCAGCGGGTGCGCAGCTACACCACGCTGGACCTTACGCCGGACCAGGTGCACGAGACGGGGCTGCGCGAGGTGGCCCGCATCCGCGCGCAGATGGACTCTCTGATCGCGGCCGTCGGCTTTACCGGCACCTTTCCCGAGTTCATCCAGTTCCTGCGCACGGACCCGCGCTTCTACGTATCCACCCCCGAAGAGCTGCTGTCGCGGACGGCGCTGGTGCTCAAGCGGATGGACGGCGAGCTTCCCAAGCTGTTCAGCCGGCTGCCGCGGATGCCGTACGGCATCCGTACCATCCCCGACTTCATTGCGCCGCGCACCACCACCGCGTACTACTCGCGTCCCGGCGGCGACGGTACCCGGGCGGGGTTCTACTGGGTGAACACGTACGACCTGCCCAGCCGCCCCACGTACGAGATCGAGGCGCTGTCGTTCCACGAGGCCGTCCCTGGCCACCACCTGCAGATCGCCCTTCAGCAGGAGCTGGAGGGGATGCCCAACTTTCGCCGCTTCAGCACGACGACGGCGTTCGTGGAGGGATGGGGACTGTACGCGGAGCGGCTGGGGTACGAGGTGGGCTTCTACACGGACCCGTACAGCCGCTTCGGCCAGCTGACGTACGACATGTGGCGCGCGTGCCGCCTGGTGGTGGATACGGGGATGCACGCCAAGGGATGGACGCGGCAGCAGGCCATCGACTACATGGCCGAGAACAGCGCCCTGACGGTGCTCAACATCACCAACGAGGTGGACCGCTACATCGCGTGGCCGGGCCAGGCGCTGGCGTACAAGACGGGGCAGATGAAGATCAGCGAGCTGCGCAGCGAGGCCCAG
>DATING010000017.1:0-12922 GCA_035474555.1 Longimicrobium sp.
GATGGGGGGTGCCACGGCGGGCGCGGCGGCGGATGCGCTGCGCTGCAGCCCCTGGCGCTTTTTGCGGCACTGCTCGCACGCGCCCGCGGGGCCCGGCGTGCCGCCGCAGGCGCACGTGCGGCGCAGGACGGGCGCGGAAACACGCGGGGAAGGGGTCATGGCAGCTCCCACGGGCGGCGGATGCCGGATGCCGGGTGCGCGAGCGGAAAGTGCAGCCCCGCCGCGCCAAAGCCGATCGGGGGATGAGGCGGGGTGCGGAGCCAGGGATTCCGCTGGTCGGGGGCCCCCTCCTCGCGCGGGCCTTCCTGGCGGGGATCCAGCGGACGCGGCGCCCGCATCCGCGGCATGGGCGCGGCGCCCGTGACGGAGGGCAGGAACGCGCGCAGCCAGACCGGAAGGTCCCTGGGAGACATGGTGTCCGCGTCGTCTGCCTGGGGATCGGCACCGGCGAACGGGCGGACCTTCCCGTCATCGAGCTCCACGCCGGCACTGGCGGCGGAGCTGCCGATGGGGACGCGGCCGTGGGCCGAGAATCCCTTGCGGGTGATCTCGATCCCCCCGACCTGCGTCACTTCCGGCAGCCCGTGCCGCTCGAAGGAGGTGGGAGCCTCCAGGTCCCCCATCCCCATCATCCAGCTCCACCACGCCAGCGCCGCGTCCGGGTCCGGCGCGGCGTTTGGGCTGCGGCGCAGGGCGTGCCCGCCGCCGTCCGCCAGCCCGTGCGCCGGCCGGCCGCGCGTCACCGCCCGCGCCGCCGCGTCCGCCTGGCGCTCGGCCGCATCGTCCGCCGCGCCCACCTCCAGCTTCGGCTGGATGGATGCGGACGCCGATCCACGCTGCTGGACCACGTGCGCCAGCTCGTGCGCGATCAGCCGATCCCCATCCGCCGACCCCGGCGCGTACCGCCCCGCGCCGAACACCACGTCGCGGCCCACGGCGTACGCGTGCGCGCCGACCGCCTTGGCCGACTCCGCCGCCGTCCCATCCGCGTGCACCCGCACGTCCGCGAAGGAGTGGCGGAACCGCGGCTCCATCTCCGCACGGACGCCGGCGTCCAGCGGAGCACCGGACGACCGCAGCACCTGGTGCACGATGGGCGGCGCCACGGCGGGCCCGTACGCCCGTGCGTCAGCGCTCGCCCGGAGCAGCATTGCGTGGCACATTCGTTCCCGTGATCAGCGGCCTGTGGCGCCCGCACCCGGAGAGGGCGTGGGCGGCGGTGCTTCTCCGCACCCCTGGATGACCGCGGCGGACGTGTGGACGCCCACCTCCGGCAGCGCGTTTCCGTCCACGATGGCTTCCGCGAACGCGCAGTGACCCTCCCGCGGAGCGATCATGCGTGCGCGGGGGGTGTGCCACCCGCGCCGCCCGCGCCCGCCGTCACGCCGCAGGGTGCGCTGGGCCAGGCACTCGAACACCTCCATCCAGCGGGACGGCGCCACCCCCACCGCGCGGGTCACGGCCGCCTCCGCGGCCGTGGCGCCGGAAAAGACCCTGCGGCTGGCGGCCAGGCCGTTCACCGCATCGGCGTAGCGCCGCAGCGAGATGGTGAACGCGTGCATGAAGTCGGCACAGTGCTCCACCTCTCCGGCCTGGATGCGCGCGGCCCCCGGGCCCGTGATGTTCCACCGGATGGGATAGCGCGCGGTCCGGCAGCCGACCCCCGGTTCCTGCTGCGTCCAGGTGATGGTGTCTTCCATGAATACGCCGGCCCCGGTGAACACGGAGGTGATGGGCGGAAGCGCCGTGCTGGTGGGCTCCACCCGCACCCCGCCGCCTCGTCCGCGGGTCGTGCGCACCACCGGAAGGGTGACCTGGCCCGCCAGGGTCGTGAGTCCAAAGTCGCCGGTGGACGTCCCCGGCTGCGTCAGGTACTGCGCCCGCGGGAGCGCGGTGGGGGTGCATGGCGGCGGGGACGCGGGGGGCGGAGACGGCGGAGCCGCGCCCGCGTCCTGTGCCGGGGAGGGAGCCTGCGCCGCGTCCGGGGGCACGCCGGCGTCGGGCGCCGTCCCCGCGTCCTGCCGCGGGCCCGCATCAACCCCGTCCATCCCGCCGTCCGGCGGTGTCTGGCGCCGCAGGACGGCGCCCCGCCCCGCCAGCGCGGGGACGGCCGCATCCCCCGCCACCGCCCGCGCCGCCAGGTCCGCCTCGCGCTCCGCCGGGTGGTCCGCCGCGCCGACTTCCAGTTTCGGCTGGATGGATGCGGACGCCGATCCACGCTGCTGGACCACGTGCGCCAGCTCGTGCGCGATCAGCCGCCGGCCCTCCGCCGACCCCGGCGCGTACCGCCCCGCGCCAAAGACGACGTGCGGCCCCACGGCGTACGCGTGCGCGCCGACGGCCCGGGCCGACTCCGCCGCCGTCGAATCCGCGTGCACCCGCACGTCCGCGAAGGAGTGGCGGAAGCGCGGCTCCATCTGCGCCCGCGTCCCCGCGTCCAGCGGTGCGCCGGCGGAGCGCAGCACGTCGTGGACGATGGGCGGTGCCACGGCGGGGCCGGCGGAGGACGCGGCGCGCTGCAGCCGCTTCTTGCGGCACGACTCGCACTCGCCGGACGGACCGGTCGCGCCGCCGCACGCACACGAGCGGCGCAGCACCGGCCGGGGGGCCGGCGCCTGGCGCGCGTGCGGGGAGCTGTGCGATGCGGCGTGCATGTGCATGGGCCGGCGGTCCGGGTGGCGGCGCGTCAGGGCGCGGGGGTGACGATGCCCTCGTGCCGGGCATAGCCCAGGTACCGATGCGTGGTGTGCGTCTGCACCCGGCAGCCGCTGCCCGGCACGGTGTTCCCCACGTAGAACTCGTGCGGCATGTGGTCCACGCTGGTGTTGGCGTTGGCCGCCGTCGGCGCCACGGGCGAGGGGGTGCCGCACCACACCATCCAGTGGTCCTCGAAGGTGCCGTTGGTCTGCGGCCACACGGGCACGGTGGAGAACGACGCGGGCGTTACCCAGTTGTTGGCCTGGTCGCTCGTCCGGGTGCCGGGAAAGTTCTCGTTCACCGTGGCGCCGACGATGGTGCCGCCCACGTTGTCCTCCACGCGATAGCCGATGTCGGTGTGCCACGAGGCACAGGTGGCGGGGCACGCGGCGAACCCCGCCGCGCATCCAGCCGCGTCGGTGGTGAAGCGCTGGACCAGGCGGTGCGGGCGCCGCACGGTGAGGGTGTTGACGTAGGTGGCCGCGGCGGCGCCGGTGCCCTCGCGCAGCTGGATGGTGACGTCGTTGGCGACGTTGCTGCCGGCGGTGCTGCGCAGGCGTACCTCCTCGCCCGCCGCGGCGCCGTCGAACGCCACCCGGCTGGACCCGCGGGTGATCTGCCACGAGAGCTGCGCCGGGTCGCCAAAGCCCCTGGCCCGCAGACGCGCCGTGGTAGAGAACCCGCTCGGCTTCGCGCCGCAGAAGAACCACAGCGCGTCGTGGGCGGAGCGCAGCACGTGCGTCCACATGAGGGTCGGTGCCCGCGCGGGAGCCGGGGCGGGCGGCAGGGGCCCGGCCTGCGCCGGATCCGCGGGTGCCGCCGCGTCCGGCGCGGGTGCCGCCACGGGGGCTTCCGCCGCCGGCGCGGCCACCGCTCCGTCCGGGCGAGCCCCGCCGCCGCTGCCCCGGAGGACGGCGGGAGCGGCGGGGCGGAGCGCGGGCGGATGGATGGCGACCCGCGCGAAGCTGAACCCGGAACGTGCCTCTTGTGGGGCGGCCCCCGCGCTCGCCGGCTGCCGCGTGAAAGGCGCGGCGTCCACCAGCCGCCGCTGCCGGCACCGCGCGCATTCGCCCGTGGGGCCGATGGCGCCGCCGCACGCGCACCGTCCGCGCGTGGAACGCGCTGGCGCGCGTTCCGCCGCGCGGGACTCCAGGGCCGTGTGCGCGAGCATCATCGCCCCGTGCTCCCATAGACGGCGCGGGCCACGGCGGCGCCCACGTCGGCGGGGCGCTGGCCGGGCTGCGCGCGAAAGCTGCCGCCCCGCATGGAGGCGGTGCCGTCCGCGGCGGCCAGCCCTGGGGGCAGGCCGCGCTCGGCGATGAGCCGCGCCAGCTCCCCGCGCACGGCCTCGCCAATGGCGTGGCGGTCGCGCGGCGCAAAGCCGTGCAGCACCAGCTCGTCCACGTGCAGCTCCACGTCGGGCTCCATCGTGCTCCTCGCCACGTGTCCCCCTCCCCCGGCCCCTCCCCCGGCAAACTGCGCCGGGAGAGGGGAGTGAGCACATCCCGTTTCCATCCCATCCCCATAACCTCCGCACTTCCGCACTTCCGCACTTCACGGTGCACCGGTGCGCCGTCCCGCCGGGCGAAACGAGCGATGCCAGAATCCGCCGGCCGAGCAGCGCACTGCGAAAGTTCCGCCGGCCATGAGCGAATGAATTCGCCGTTGGAAATTCGCGAAGTCCGCCTTCGTGGACTGCCCCGCCGCGGGCCGTCCCGGTGCACCGATGCGCAGCCCCCGCGAGCCATCGGAGCGCGGATACGAAGTCCCGCCGGAACTCCGAGCGAATGAATTCGCCGCTGGAAATTCACGAAGTCCGCCTTCGCGGACTACCCAGCCACGGGCCGTCCCGGTGCACCGATGCGCAATCCCGGCGGCCATCGGAGCGCGGATGCGAACTCCCGCCGGGGCTCCGAGCGAATGAATTCGCCGCTGGAAATTCACGAAGTCCGCCTTCGCGGACTGCCCCGCCACGGGCCGTCCCGGTGCACCGATGCGCCGTTCCGCTGTTGAAGCCCTGTTCGTGTCGCGCCTCGGCGCGAGACAGGGCTTATGGCTGTCCCAGCGGCGGATTCATCCGCTCACGCTGGAGGTCCGCCACATCCGACGATGCTCATCCACCGCCCATCATCCACTTTCGTACTTTCGTACTTTCGTACTTTCGTACTTTCGTACTTTCGTACTTTCGCACTTTCGCACTCACGCACTCACGCACTCCCCTCACGCCCACCCCGCCACCTCCGCCGCGCTGACCGGCTTCTCGAGCTTGGCCAGCTCGGCGCGGGCGGCGCGGAGAAGGTGCTCCATCCGCACGGGACCGTCTTCCTCCGCCGCCAGGAACGCGGCGCCCAGGGCGATGTTGCGGATGTTGCCGCCCGTCACGGACAGCCGCGCCAGCTTGTCCGGGTCCAGCCCCGCCGTGGGCGTGGCGGGGGGAAAGGCGCGGCGCCAGATGTCCGCGCGCTGCGGGGCATCGGGGAAGGGGAAGGTCACGACGAAGCGCAGGCGGCGCAGGAACGCCGTATCCACCGAGTCCTTGAGGTTGGTGGTCAGGATGGCCAGCCCGCGATACGTCTCCATCCGCTGAAGCAGGTAGCTGACCTCGATGTTGGCGTAGCGGTCGTGCGCGTCCTTGACCGCGCTGCGCTTGCCGAAGAGCGCATCCGCCTCGTCGAACAGCAGCACGGCGCCGCCCTCCTCGGCCGCGTCGAACACGCGGGCGAGGTTCTTCTCCGTCTCCCCGATGTACTTGCTGACCACCTGGCTCAGGTCGATCCGGTACAGGTCCAGCTCCAGCGCCCCCGCCAGCACCTCGGCCGCCAGCGTCTTGCCGGTGCCGCTGGGGCCGGCGAACAGCGCGCTCACGCCCATCCCCCGCGCCCCCCGCCGCGCAAAGCCCCACTCCTCGTAGACGCGGGCGCGCTGGCGAACCTGGGCCGTGATGTCGCGGAGCGTGCGGGCCTGGGCCTCCGGCAGCACCAGCTCGTCCCACCCGGCCGCGGGGGGGATGTGCTGCGCCAGCTCGTCCAGCCGCGGCCGGGCCTGCGCGCGGCACGCCGTCCACAGGCGCGCGGCGAGCTCTTCCCCAGGGCCCGGGCGCGCCTCGGCCGCGGCCTGCGCGATCTCGCGGACGCCCAGGTGGAACTGCGCCGTGAGCCCGTCCAGCGCGCCGTTGAGCGCCGCCGCGTCTTCCCCCAGCGCCGCCCGCCAGAGGGTGCGCTGCTCGTCCGCCGGCGGCCGGTCCACGGCGATGCGCACGGCCGGGCGCGTGTCCGTGGCCAGGGGCTCGCGCGCGGACACGGCCAGGGGCGCCCGCACGCGCTCCGCCAGGGCGACGGCGGCGCGCTGGGCCTCGGGGCCGTCGCCGTCCTCCACCTCCAGCAGCAGCACGGCGGCGGAGAGCAGGGACTCGCGCTCCCACAGCCGCACGAGCGTCTCGCGCTCCGCCGCGGCGGCGGGGAGGTCGGTGGCGCGGGCGCGAAAGACGGTGAGCCCCAGGGCCCCCGCCGCGGCGGCCGTCACCGTGCGCTTGCCCGACCGCTCGTCGCCGCAGAGGAACGGGAGGGGCGGGAGGGCGGCGGGGGCGGACCAGAGCGCGGCCAGCCGCTCCGCCGCAGCCGCGTGGGAAGGCGGCAGGGCACCCTCCCCGCGCACGGGCTCCACGATGCCGGCCAGCCGCTCGTCCGGGGCGGCGACGCCGGCCAGGAAGTGCAGGATCCGCTCGTCGATGCGCAGGGGGCTGGACGTCAGCCCGTCCCCCGCGCCGAGCTCGATGAGCCGCCAGTGGCGCAGGGGCGCGTCGGGGGCCAGCGCCGTCCAGTGCGGCTCCGGGAACGCCGCCAGGGCCACGGAGAAGGTGGGCCGGGGCGTGCCGCTGGCGGCCAGGACCGTCGCCGGGAAGGACCCGTCCAGCTCCATCCCCGCGCACATCACCAGGACGTCGTGCTCGAAGGGGGACAGGCCCAGCGCCTCCGCCAGGCTCTCCAGCGCCGGCGGACGCTCCATCGTCCATTCCGGCGGGTCCTGGGGCTCCGCGGCCTCCGGATCGGCGGCGCGCGCCAGCAGCGCGCGCACGCGGCCGACGGCGGCCACCAGCCAGCCCTGGTTTTCCGCTTCCCAGCTGCGCGCGCTCACGGGACCTCCACCCAGGGACGGGCGTACGCCAGCGCCTGCGGGTCCGCCGGGGGGAGCGCGGGGTCGGCCTCCAGCAGGCTTTCCGCGCCGTCCACGCGGACGCGCACCAGGTAGCGCCCCGCCTGCAGCCCGGGCGCATCGAACTCCAGCGTGTCCGTGTCCACTTCCCGCTCGCGGTCGGGAAAGAGGTACGCGGGGCCGCCGGGATCGCCCACGTCGTTCAACAGCAGCTCCACGCGCTGCCGGGTGCCCACGTGCGGGCGCACCGTTACCTGGAGGCGCCGCGGCTGGCCCACGCCCAGCGGGGGGAGGACGTCCACGGCGGCCTCGCCCGTGGCCGGGTCGTCGTCGCGCCAGCGGACCACGGGGCGCAGGACGAAGGGGGCCACGTTGCTTTCCTCGCCCCGGTGCGGCACGGGGGGCGTGCCCATGGGGCGGCGGTGCAGCACCTGCACGCCCTGGATGCCCGCGCGCAGCCGGTCCGGCGGGATGGAGCCGATGGCCAGCCGCACCTCGCGGGGCGAGACCATGGCGGGGTCCCACTCGTCGCCGCGGGTGCCCAGGCGCACGCGCGTGACCTCGCCCGCCAGGCCGCGGCCGCGCATCACCAGCACGCCGTCGGGAAGGATGGCCGCGCCGGGGCCGCCGGCCTCCGCCACCTCCGCGATCTCCGGCCGGCGCAGCTCCGCCACGTACACGTTGCGGCCGCGCACGGGCAGTGCGGGCTGGGGCGCATCGTCCTCCGCCTCGATGAACACGACGGTGCCCTGGTACGCCACGGTGAGCGCGTACGGGGTCTGAAAGAGCACGGACCAGAGCTTGGAAAGCTCCTCCAGGTTCAGCGAGACGGGGGTAAAGCGGACGGACTCCGGCGCCTCCGCCAGGTCCGACGGGGCGAGGAACGGGTGGCTGTCGATGGCGGCCTGGATGGCGGCGCGGGTGAGCGCCGGGCGCGAGTGGAGGGCCCGCACCACGCTCCCCAGCATGCGCTGCGGCTCCAGGTTGCTTTCCTTGCCGTAGAAGGAGACCAGGTAGTGCAGGTCCAGCGCGGCGCGGGGCCGCTGCACCAGCCCGCCGTCCGCGCGGCGCGTGGGCAGGTCGTCGTTGCGGCGCGACGCGTTGGGCGTGATGCCGTACAGAAAGAGGTTGGCGTGCGGTGTGGCGTCGGGATCTTCCGTGTTCTCCGCGGCGGGACGCGCGTAGCTCACCTCGCTGCCGGGGACGGCGGCCGTGATGGCGTCGTAGACCACCTCGCGCAGGGCGGCGGTCACGGTGGCGATGGCCAGGTGGTTGCTCATCGCCCCGCCTCGCGCTTGAGGTAGTCCGCCAGCGGCATCACGGGCGGGCTCCAGCCGGGGCGGGCCGCGGGCTGCGGGGCGGGTGCCGCCGGCGCCGCGCGCACCTCGATGCGCCCGATGCTCACGCGCACCACCGGCCGCGCCGATGCCTCGTCCTCCCGTTCCCCCGTGCGCTCCGCCACCGGCCCGCGCTCCGCCGCCCGCACGGGAACGCCGTCCGCCCGCCGCGCCTCATCCGCCTCGATCGGCCGGATGTCGACGCGCGGCGGCGAGCGTCCGTCCGCCTCCCGCTCGACCACTTTGACCACTTCACGGAGTCCGCCATCGTCCGCCGCGGAATCCGCAGGGCGCGGCGCCGCATCGCGTCCGGCATCCGCATCCTCCGCCCGCACGCCCTCCGTCGCGACCCCCGGCTCCGCGGGGCGGGAAGGTTCCACGGCGCGCGGCGGATGCGGATCATCTGCACCTGCATCCACCCGTCGCGCATCCATCCTCCGCGCGCGGGCGGGCGGGAACAGCGGCGCGAAGTCGTCCTCCGCCTCCACGAACGCATCCACCTCCCGCATCCCCTCCTCCGCGGACGCGGGACGGACCGGCGCGGGGTCGACGGGATGCGTGCGACGCGGCGGATCGATGGCGGGATGCGCATCCTCCGTTGCCCGCTCCGAGCGCGGCGGAAGGACGGGCGGAACGGCGGGGGGATGGATGCGATGCGGTTCATCCGCCGCGCGCCCTTGTTCCCCGGCCGCGGACGGCGCCGGGGGATGCGCGACGGGCGCCTCCGCGATGCGATGCGGAGACGCGGCCCGGCGGGGGAGGGAGGAGGACGACGGCGCGTCGATCTCCACCGACTCCTCGACGAACGCGGGCTCGTCGTCGGAGGACGCGCCGGCGTAGCGCGAGGGGAGCCGGGGCTCCAGCGCGGGCGCGGCCACCCCGAGGGCGCGCTGGGCCAGGCGGGTCAGCAGGTCGCTCATGACTCCGCCAGGGCCAGGTACGCCCGCCGCCGCGCCGCCGGCAGCGCCAGGATCTCCGCCTCGCTCCAGTGGTAGACGCGCGCGATGGCATCCACCTCCCGCAGCAGGCGCCGCGCCCGCGCCGCCACCTCCGTCCAGACGAACGCGGCCACGTCCAGCGGCGCGTCCCACGCCGTGGCGCACGCCGGGCAGCGCAGGGACAGCGACACGTCCGTGGCCGGCGCCACCTCGTCCATCCGCGCGGACAGGGCGGCCAGCGCCGCGTCGGACAGCGCGGCCACGGGTGCGCCGTCCGCGTCCACCGCCTCCGTCACGCACCGCGCGGCCAGGACGCGCCGGGCCTCGTCCACGGACCCGCATCCCGCCGCGGCCGCCAGGTCCCGGCTGTCCGGCAGGCGAAAGCGCATCCGCACGCCGCCCCCCTCCGCCGTCCACGCCGCCCCCGCCGGCACGGGCTCCGCCGGGGCGATGGCATCCGCGTCCAGCGACAGCTCCAGCCGCTCCGCGCACGCCGGGCACTGCACGAACGCGGCGAGCTCCGGCCCGGCGGACGCCGCATGGACGCGGAGAAGGAGACGGTCGCGCTCCGCCAGGGGAAGCGCGGCCAGCGCGCCGCGCTCCCGGCCGGGGAGCGCGGCGCGCAGCAGCAGGAGCGCGCGGTCGCCGGGGTGCAGCCGCGCACCCCGGTCCCACACCTCCAGCAGCCCCGCCGGCGAGAGCGCGCGCACCGCCGTCAGCTGGGCTCGGTGAACTGCGGCTCCGTGGGCTCGGTCACGTCGTAGTCACGCTCCCAGCCCTCGTTCTCCAGCTTGATGGTCTGGATGGCGATGGCGTTGGCGTTGGCGTCCAGGTCCGGCTGCGCCTGGAACTCGCTCACCCAGCAGCGGAACACCTTGTACGCCAGCACCTTTTGCCCCGCCTCGTTGTACAGCTCGATCAGGATGTCCTTGCGAAAGTCCTTGAGGCTCACCTCCGGCCCCGGCGCGGAACCGAAGTTCCACACCTTGTTGGCCCACTGCTCGAAGTCGGGGTCGTGCGTGACCCCGCGCTCCAGCGTGATGGCCTCGAACTCCGTGCGGCCGGGGGACTTGCGGCTGCTGCTGGGGTCGCCGCCCTCGCGGTGCTTCACCACCTCGGTGGTGCGCTTGAGGGAGCCTACCTTGCTCACCCCCGCGACGACGCGGCCGTCCCACCGCACCCGGAACTTGAAGTTCTTGTACGGATCGAATCGCTGCGGATTGGCGCTGAACTGTGCCATGGACGTGCCCTCCTCAGGCGGGGATCTGGGCCTTCTGCTGGATGCGGATCACGACGAACTCGGCCGGCTTGAGCGGGGCGAACGCCACCAGCAGGTTCACGATCCCGCGGTCGATGTCGTACTGCGTGGTGGTCTCGGCGTCGCACTTGACCAGGTAGGCGTCGCGCGGCGACCCGCCCTGGAACGCGCCCTGGCGAAACAGCCCGTTCATGAACGCGCCCACGTTCAGGCGGATCTGCGCCCACAGGGGCTCGTCGTTGGGCTCGAACACCACCCACTGCGTGTTGCGGAAGAGCGTTTCCTCGATGTACAGCGCCAGACGGCGGATGGGCACGTACTTGTACTCGTCCGTGTTCTCGTCCGCCCCCGCCCGCGTGCGCGCGCCCCACACCACGCGCCCGTACACGGGGAACGAGCGGAGGACGTTGACACCCTTGGGGTTGAGCGTCCCCGTCTCCATGTCGGTAAGGACCACGGAGAGCCCCTGCGTGCCGTTCAGCACGGCCTCCGTGCCCGCGGGCGCCTTCCACACGCCGCGCTGCGCGTCCGTGCGGGCGAACACCCCCGCGATGGCGCCCGACGGGGGCATGCTGCGCAGGCGGAAGTTGTCCAGCGGGTCCGCCGCCTGGATCCAGGGAAAGTAGACCGCGCAGTTGCGGCTCTTGGTGAGCCCCGCCGCCCACGGCTCGACGGTCGTGAGGGTGCTGTCCCCCGGCGGGTCGATGATGAGGAACGCCCGCTCCTGCTCGCACAGGGCGATGGCCGCCTGCACCACCACCCCCTGCGTCCCCAGCAGCCGCGGCGTGCCCGGGAGGCAGAGGAGGTTGAAGAGGTCCACCCCGCGCAGGGCGTGGATCCCCGTCTTGTTGGCCTCCGAGCCCAGGTACTCCGTCGCGCTGGGGGGAAGCCCGTCGGCCCCGCGCACCGCGTTGGCCTGCCCCCCGATGTTCACCGCCTCGCCCAGCCCGTAGGTCTGCACGCTGGCCTGGGGACCCGCGGCCACGGGGAGCTTGAGCGCCGCCGCGCCGGCCCCCGCGAAGTTGATGACGGCGTGGGGATACGCGTCCTCGGGCAGCCGCACGCGCAGCGAGCTGGCCACCCACTCCACGATCACCGCCTGCGCCGCGGGATTGGCCTCGGCGTTGATGACCGCCTGCACCGCCGCGGCCAGCGCCGGCCCCGCCGCCGTCGCGGGGACCACGATGGGCGCCGTCGGCATCAGCACGGTCGTGCCCACGGGGGCCGGCCGCTCGTCGTTGATGGTGATGGTCAGGGCACCGCCCACGGGGGCCGCCGTGAGCGTGTGGTCGCCGCCCGTGGTGCCCGTGGGCATGGGGCGGCGCACGGCGGCCCCCTCGCGCTCGCGGCCGCCGTTGGCCTGCCCCATCCCCAGCAGCGCCGACGCGTCGTTGGCCGGCGCCGGCGTCACGACCACGGACGAGAACTCGGCCACCGTGGAGGGGTCCGCCGCCTTGTTCTTGGAGCGGAGGATCACGTAGTTGCCCGTGGCCAGCACCGAGCCGTCGGCCCTGGTGCGCACGGCCTCCAGCCGGTCGTCCAGCGACTGGGCCAGGATGGCGTTGGCCAGGCCCAGGCGGATGGCGGCGGCCCCGGCGCCGAACGTCTGCACCTCCAGCGAAAACGGCTCGCTCCCGTTCAGCACCCCCGTGATTGTGGAGTGCGTGGCGTCCAGCGTCACGGCCGTCAGGTCGTTCTTTCCCAGGCTGAAGCCGCGGTCCGTGGCGTCCGCCAGCCCCAGCGCGGGCCGCTCTACCCGCACCAGCCGCGACCCCGCGTTCACCACCCCCACCACGTAGTTGGCCGAGCGGCTGTTCATGCTCAGGTTGCGGAACTCCTCCTGCTCTTCCGTGACTTCCTTGCCGTTGGAGAGCGTCACGCGGCGTACGGTCAGGTTGAACGAGCCGTACGGGTTGGCGGAATCGTAGTCCACCGAGGCCCGCAGATGGTTGCCCCAGATGCCCGCGCTGGAGGCGAAGATCCGCAGCGCCACGGCCGCGTTGGCCGCCAGCAGGTCCACCGACGCGGGGGCCGCGCCCGCCGCCAGCCGCACCACGTAGGCGTCCGCGCCGCCGTTCATGAAGAACTGCTGCACGGCGTAGCTCACGTCGCTGTCGCGGTGCAGCCCGCCGAACTCGCGCTCGTAGTCGCCGTAGTTGAAGATGCGGACGGGCTTGTCCACGACGCCCTTGGCCGTGTAGCCCACGAACGCGGTGACGGAGGTGGCTACCCCCGAGATCGTCCGCACGCCGCTGGGGATCTCCTCGATGTATACGCCGGGGTAGCTCAGGGTGGACGGCATCGGCGGACCTCCCGGAAAGTGATGGGGTCGCGGCCCGGCTGGATGGCGGGGACGCGGGGGTGCGGGCAGGGCGTGGATGCGCCGGGCCCGGTGCCGGCGCGCGAAAGCGCCGGACGCCTGTTCTGTGGTGTGAAAACTTCACCTGCCTGCGCGCACCGTGGGGGCGGGCGCGTCCCTGCTATTCCTGCAAGCACCGATGGCCGTTGGGCGTGTCGGCGGTTACTTGAAACGAGCGTAC
>DATING010000018.1:0-2854 GCA_035474555.1 Longimicrobium sp.
GCGGAGCCTGGGCGAGATCGTGCGGCGTCACGAGGCGCTGCGGACGGTCTTCGGCGAAGTGGACGGCTCGCCCGTGCAGGTGATCGCGCCGTTCGACGGCTTCGCCCTGCCGGTGGAGGACCTGTCGGAGCTGGGCGATTCGGATCGGGAGACGGCGGTGAGGCAGCGCGCCGACGAGGAGGCGGGGCGTGCGTTCGACCTTGCGGCGGGCCCGCTCTTCCGCGCGGCGCTGCTGCGGCTGGGCGCCGAGGATCACGTGCTGCTCCTGTCGATGCACCACGTGGTCAGCGACGGGTGGAGCCTGGGCGTGCTCTTCCGCGAGCTGTCGTCGCTGTACGAGGCATACCGTGACGGGCGGGAGTCTCCGCTGCCGGAGCTGGCGGTGCAGTACGCGGACTACGCGGTCTGGCAGCGGGAGCAGCTGGAGGGCGAGACCCTGGACCGGCAGCTGTCGTACTGGCGGGAGCGCCTGGCGGGCGCACCGGAGCTGCTGGAGCTGCCGACGGACCATTCCCGCCCGGCCGTGCAGACGTACCGGGGCGCGTCGGTCCCGGTGGAGCTCTCTCCCGAGCTGCTGGAGCGGTTGGAGGCGCTGGGGCGGAGCGAGGGCGCCACGCTGTACATGACGCTGCTGGGTGCCTTCCAGGTCCTGCTGTCCAAGTACAGCGGGAGCGAGGACGTCGTCGTCGGCAGCCCGATCGCAGGGCGGACGAGGAAGGAAGTCGAGGAGCTGATCGGCTTCTTCGTCAACACGCTGGTGCTGCGCACGGAGGTGGGTGGAGACCCGGGCTTCCGCGACGTGCTGCGGCGGGTGCGGGGAGCCACGCTGGGCGCGTACGAGAACCAGGAGGTGCCCTTCGAGAGGCTGGTGGCCGAGCTGCAGCCGGAGCGCAGCATGAGCCACTCGCCGCTCTTCCAGGTGATGTTCACGCTGCAGAACGCCGGGGGCGGGGGAGGCGCGCTTCCGGGGCTGCGCGTGAGCGGAGCCGGAGGAGAGCTTGCGAGCGCCAAGTTCGATCTGAACCTGGGTCTGGCGGCGACCTCGCGCGGACTCCAGGGCGCGCTGAACTACAGCACCGACCTCTTCGAGCGCGACACCATCGAACGCATGGTGCGGCACCTGGAGCGGGTGCTGGAGCAGGTCGCCGCGGACGCGGACGTGCGGCTTTCGCAGCTGGAGCTGCTCTCGGCCGAAGAGCGCGGCGTGGTGGTGGATGCCTGGAACCGGACGGAGGCGGAGTATCCGGCGGACCGGCGCATCCACGAGCTGTTCCAGGCGCACGCGGCGCGTACGCCCGGGGCGGTGGCGCTGGTGTGCGAAGACGAAGCGCTCACCAGCGGCGCGCTGAACGCGCGCGCCAACCAGCTGGCGCACCACCTCCGCGGCCTGGGCGTGGGCCGGGACGTGGTGGTGGCGATGCACTTGGGGCGCGGCGTGGACGCCATCGTCGCGCTGCTGGGGATCCTCAAGGCGGGCGGCGCCTACCTGGCGCTGGATCCCGCCTTCCCGGCGGAGCGGCTGGCGTACATGCTGGAGGATTCCGGCGCCGCCGTCCTGGTCACGCGCGGTGACATGGCCGATGCGCTTCCGGCCGGCTCCCTCCCCGTCGTGCACCTGGACGGCGAGGCGCTGCGGGTCGAGAGCGACGCGAATCTGCCGGCCGGGGCCGCCGCGGGCGACCTGGCGTACGTCATCTACACCTCCGGCAGCACCGGCCGCCCCAAGGGCGTGGGCGTGGAGCACCGGCAGATCTCCAACTACGTGTTCGGCGTCCGCGACCGGCTGGAGCTTGCGGACGGCGCCAGCTACGCGACCGTGTCCACGCTCTCGGCGGACCTGGGGAACACGGTCGTCTTCTCCGCGCTGGCGTGGGGGGGAACGCTGCACGTGATCAGCGAAGACCGCATCTTCAGCGGCGACCTGCTGGGCGAGTACTTCGCCCGACACGGGGTGGACTGCCTCAAGATCACGCCGTCGCACCTGGCCGCGCTGCAGACGGGCGGCGACCCGCGCCGGGTGATGCCGCGCCGGTGGCTGGTGCTGGGCGGCGAATCGTCGCCCGTGCGGTGGGTGGACGAGCTGGTGGCGACGGCGCCGGAGTGCGCCGTCTTCAACCACTATGGGCCGACGGAGACCACCGTGGGCGCGCTGGCGCACCGCGTGGACGCCGGGCACACGCAGACGGCCTCGGGAACGCTGGTCCTGGGCCGCCCGCTGCCCAACTACCAGGTGTTCGTGGTGGATGCGCACCTGCGGCCGGTCCCCGTCGGCGTTGCGGGCGAGCTGCTGGTCGGCGGCGCGGGAGTGGCGCGCGGGTACCTGGGCCGCCCGGAGCTGACGGCGGAGCGGTTCATCGCCAGCCCCTTTGGCGAGGGGCGCCTGTACCGCACCGGCGACCGGTGCCGCTGGCTGTCGGATGGAACCGTGGAGTTCCTGGGCCGCATGGACCAGCAGGTCAAGATCCGCGGCTTGCGCGTGGAGCTGGGGGAGATCGAGGCGGCGCTGCGGCAGGAGCCCGGGGTGGCCGAGTGTGCCGTCGTGGCGCGCGAGGACGTGCCGGGCGAGCCGCGGCTGGTGGCGTACATCGTGGGTGAAGCGGAGGCCGAGGCGCTGCGGGCGCGCCTGCGGCAGAGCCTGCCCGAGTACATGGTGCCGGCCGCGTTCGTGGTGCTGGATCAGCTGCCCCTGACGCCCAACGGCAAGCTGGACCGCCGGGCACTGCCGGCGCCGGAGCTCGCGTCGGCGGAGGAGCGGTACGTGGCGCCCCGGACGCCGGTGGAGGAGGTGCTGGCGGAGATCTGGGCGGAGGTGCTGCGCCTGGAGCGGGTGGGGGTGGAGGACAACTTCTTCGCG
>DATING010000019.1:0-2194 GCA_035474555.1 Longimicrobium sp.
ATGATTGATCCCGAGAAGGCCCGGGCGGTGTTGCGCGATTATCACGCGACGGCGACCGACCAACAGATCGTGGAGGATCTGTGGCGACATTCTCCCGAACTGGCGCGCCGGCTCGGAGTCGCGCCGCAGGTGCCGCTGGCGGAACCCGTGCGTAGCGGGCCGCGCGGGTTTTTCGCGTCTTTCGGCCGGTCGGTCCTGAAGCTCTTCTCCTGACTTAGCGGGGAGTCGCCGTTCAGCGTCGCAAATCCCGCCACGTCTCCTCCGCAATCCAGTCGTCCAATTCCACCCCATCCGGCGGTTTTCCCAAACGGCCGCGGGGTCGCAGATTGTCTCCTCGTGTCAACGCGGCGCAGCCGTACCGTTCCATCGTCGAGCCGCTGACGGCGTGCTGAACGTGCGCGAGATGATGACGGGCTCCGACCCCCCGCGGCGGCGGCGTGGTGGCCGGCGGCGGGCGCTGGTTGCCTGGTTTGAAAGGAGGCTCGTGATGCTCGATCCGAAAGTCGCCGGCAAGATCTGGCAGGAGCACTTCGACACCGTGACGCGCGAAGAGTTCGTCTCGCGGGTACAGCGGTTCAGCCCCGATCTGGCCCAGGAACTCTGGGGTGATCGCTCGGTCGCGGAGATCTGCGCCGAGCCTCCGCGGCCGGTTCACCGCGGCGTGCGTGGCGTCTTTACCTCCCTCGGCCGCTCCGTGCTGCGGCTCTTCTCCTGACGGCGGCTCCGCTTCGCCGCAGAGCGCACGTGCAGGTCGCGGTGCGGGATCGTACGTCGATCATAAGGACGTGGCGCCAGAGCGAGGGTACATGCTGGATCCTGACAAGGCGCACGCATGGGTGAAGGAGCACTTCGCTACGGTGACCCAGGAAGAGTTCGTCGCCCGGGTCAAGTGCACCACGCCCGATCTCGCCCAGGAGCTGTGGGGCGATCGCTCGGTGGAGGAGATCTGCCGTGAGCGTCGACCTCCTACTCGCCACGGCATGCGCGGCGTCTTCACCTCCCTCGGCCGCTCCGTCCTGCGGCTCTTCTCCTGACGGGCTTACGATCCGGACCGTACGCGCCGCATGAGCAAGCGAGGACGGCATGATTGATCCCGAGAAGGCCCGGGCGGTGTTGCGCGATTATCACGCGACGGCGACCGGGCGACAGATCGTGGAGGCTCTGTGGCGACATTCTCCCGAGCTGGCGCGCCGGCTCGGAGTCGCGCCGCAGGTGCCGCTGGCGGAACCCGTGCGTAGCAGGCCCCGCGGGTTTTTCGCCTCTTTCGGCCGGTCGGTCCTGAAGCGCTTCTCCTGACCCGTGCGGGGGAGCCCCGGTTCACGCCGCAAACCATCCCCGTCGCACCTCCCCGACACGACGCCGTTCCAAATCCATCCCGTCCGGCGGGTTTCCCCAACGGCCTCGGTGTCGCAGATTGTCACCCTCGCGCCCACGCAGCACCGCCGTACCGTTCCAGCGCCCGATCGAATGACCGAGACCACGCACCTGCTTGCCTGCGGGCACATCGTCCGCGACCCGTCGCAAACGCACTACTGCACCTACCTGCGCCTGCCGGAGCTGCTCCAGCTGCAGCCGTCGCCGGAGCAGGTGCGGCACCCGGACGAGCACCTGTTCGTGGTGACGCACCAGTCGTTCGAGGTTTGGTTCAGCCAGCTGCGCACGGACCTGCCGCGCATCATCGCGGCGCTGGACGCGGACGACGTGGGGATGGCCGCGTGGCTCACCCGGCGGTGCACGGACATCGTGCGGATGCTCTCGCCCATGATGCGCGTGCTGGAGACGATGACGCTGGGCGGCTTCTACGCCTTTCGCCACCACCTGGTCCCCGCCAGCGGTGGGGAAAGCAGCCAGTGGCACGAGGTGGAGATCCTGTCCGGCGCCCGCGAGCCGGAACTGCGGCGCTACCTGGAGTCGGAGATCCATCCCGAGCCGTCGTCCGGACCCCACGCGCGGCTGTGGACGGAGCGGCTGGGCGAGCTGTGGGAGCAGCCGTCCGTGGCCTCCGCCGCCGAAGCGGTGTTCGCGCGGCGGGGCGTGACCCCGGCGGACGCGTACGCCGCCTCGCACGCCGGGCGCGAGCACTGGGACCTGGTGCACCTGGCCGAGGCGCTGCTGGACTACGACGAGGAGGTGCGCTGCTGGCGCTTTATCCACGCGCGCACGGCGGAGCGCACCATCGGCCCCGAGGTGGAGG
>DATING010000020.1:0-2193 GCA_035474555.1 Longimicrobium sp.
TTCGCGCAGACGCCGGTGCAGCGCGACGGCAAGACGGTGGACCGGGTGACGGCGTTCATCCTGCGCCCGGACATGCCGGGCTTCGAGCGCGGGCCGGCGCTGCGAAAGATGGGGGCGCGCGGATCCAACCAGGCGGAGCTGTACTTTCGCGACGTGCGGGTGCCGGCGGAGAACGTGCTGGGCGCGCCCGGCGAGGGCTTCAAGATCGCCATGCGGGTGCTGAACAGCGGGCGGCAGGGGCTTTCTGCCGGCGCGGCGGGCGGGGTGAAGCAGTGCCTGCGGATGGCCACGGACTGGGCACGGCGGCGCGAGCAGTTCGGGCAGCCGCTGGTGAACTACGAGATCATCCAGGGCAAGCTGGCGGACCTGGCGGCGGACGCGTACACGGCGGAGAGCGTGGCCTACTTCACCACGGGGCTCAACGACCGGGGCGACGTGGACTACGCGCTGGAATCCGCCGCGGCCAAGGTGTGGAACAGCGACGCGCTGGACCGCGCCGTGGACGAGGTGGTGCAGATCGCGGGCGGCCGCGGCTTCGTGAAGGGCTATCCGTACGAGCGGATGTACCGCGACGCGCGCATCACGCGCATCTTCGAAGGAACGAACGAGATCCTGCGCCTGTTCGTGGGATTATCGGGGCTGCAGGCGCCGGGCGAGCAGCTCAAGGAGGTGGCCGCGGCCCTGCGCGAGCCCATCCGCCAGATCGGGCTGCTGACGGACTTCGCGGCGGGGCGGGTCGCGCTGGCGCTGGGGCGCGGGGAGCCGTCGCTCGAGGCGGACGTGCACCCGCGGCTGCAGACGCACTTCGACTACCTGGTGGAGCACACGCGCGACCTGCGGGTGGCGGCGGAGCGTGCCCTGCGGCGGCACGGGCGCAAGATCCCGGAGCGGCAGTTCATCGTCACGCGCTTGGGGGAGATGGCCATCGAGCTGTACGTGCGCGCGGCCACGCTGTCGCACACGCAGGCGCTGCTGCAGGCCCGCGCGTCCGGCGCGACGATGGCGCCGCCGTTCACCAGCACGCGCCAGCCTCTGGACGATGCGTCGGTGCAGCGCGTGCTGCGCCTGTGCGACCTGGCCTGCCAGCGCAGCGGCCTGCGCTTCCGCTCCGCCCGCGAGGCGCTGAACGGCTCCCGCGACGAGCTGATGCTGGCCGTGGCGCAGGACGTGATCGCGCAGACGGACGTGCCCACGGACACGCAGCCCGCGGGCGAGCCCGGCGCCGCCCAGCCCGGCGGCACCGGCCAGACGCAGGTGCACGGCGCGTCCGGCGAGCCGCGCATGGGGATGTGAGGGCTGACGGCCGCAGGGCCCGTCTTTGACGGGAGCCCTCTCCCCCGCCGGCCTTTTTGCTCGTTCCTCGCAATGGCCGTCGACCCCTCCCCCAACTTCGGGGGAGGGGTTGGGCGCGGGCGGAGTTTTGCGCGCGTCGTGGGCACGTACCAATGCGGGGTTCTCCCCCTCTCCCGTACAGGGCAGGCACCTGAGGGTGCAGACAGGTCGTGTACGGGAGAGGGGGGCGGGGGGTGAGGGCACCCGCGCGGGCGCGGCGTCCGGTCTCGACTCGTGCGGGGACGCGATCAAGTCCAGCAGTTCCCAGGCGTATCCGCTGATTCGGCACCGCTCGTGCATCGTGACGTGCACGAACTCAACGCGGAGGAGCACATGTCGTCTTTCGGAACGTATCTGATCGGCTTTATCGTTTTGATCGTAGGTCTGGTGATCGCGGCAACCCTGCTGGGCGTGCCGACCATGTGGATCGCCGTGGGCGCCATCGTGCTCATCGGCATCGGCATCATCTCGGCGACCAACCGCACCAAGCCGCGCGACCCGCCGCCGCCGTCGGGAGGCACCACGTACTGAGCGCGGCCGCCGCGCCGGAACGCGCCCGCCCCGGATTGCACGGGGCGGGCGCTTTTCACATTTACGCAGGAGGAACGATGCCGGAGGGAGTGCCCGCGAAGGACCCGATCGAGGTGCGGTGGGAAGGCGGCATGCGCTGGCGCGGCGGCCCGGACGGCGGGCCCACGCTGCTGATGGACGGCGAGAAGCAGGTGGCGCCCAGCCCCGTGGACGCGCTGGTGGCTTCGCTGGCGGCGTGCTCGGCCATCGACGTGGTGGACTACCTGGAAAAGCGCCGCACGCCGCCCACGGCCGCCAGCGTGTCCGTCCGCTTTTCACGAGCGGCGGACT
>DATING010000021.1:0-3397 GCA_035474555.1 Longimicrobium sp.
GGGAGCCAGTACTGGCCGTTCCAGAGCGCGTTGTCGAGCTCCAGGAAGGTCTCCAGCCGGCCGAGCGAGGGGGGGAGGGCGCCGTCGTCGCCGATGAAGCCGAAGCGCGCCCGGGCCACGGCCGCGCGGTCCGCGTCCACCCAGAACGTCCCCGCCACCAGCCGCTGCGGCCCCGAGGCCTCCAGCGTCCCCGGGCGCGGGCGCACGGTCACGGGCACCAGCGTGGTGACGCCCGCGCTGGTGGTCACGCGCACGCGGCTGCCGGCCTCGTAGTGGTAGAAGTCGATGCCGCGCAGGGAAAAGGGGTGAATGGCCTGCGCCAGCTGCGTCCGCCCGCCCGGCGTGGCGCTGAGCGAAAAGACGTTGATGGTGTTGCCGTACAGGTGGGGGATGATCCACGGCGCGTCCAGCAGCGACCCCAGCGTGTACGGCGCGGGCGCCAGCATGCGCACCCGGTGCCCGCGGATGGTCTGCTGCACGTCGCCGTCGCGCTCCCACTGCACCTGCCCCGCGAACTCGTCCACGGTCACGGGGAGCTCGCCCCCCTGCGCCGTGTCGCTCTGCAGCGACAGGTAGATGACGGCGCCCATGGCCGCGCGGTAGTCGTCCAGCCCCTGCGGCACCGTGGTGCCCGTCTGGATGACGCGCGTGACGAGCGCCCGCGTCTCGGGCGAGTCCCACACGCTGTCGGGCGCGACCGTGTCCGCGGGGATGACGACGGCCGGCGCCGGCACTCGCGCCGAGTCCGGCCTGCCGAAGCGGATGGTGTCGCGCTGGGCGTGCGTGGGCGCGGCGATCCCCACCAGGAGCGCCGCGCCGAATATCGTGAGGAGCCTCATGCCGTCGGTCCGGATGCGTAGCGATGGCGCGCCCGCGGCGCGCCTGTCAGCAACGTCCGGCAAGCGGCGCGCCAGCCGCGGTTTCCGCCCGGGGCGCAGCGACGTGTACGGTCGAGGCGAACGTTCAGTCCTTTCGCCGCGGAGCCCGTCCGTAGCGCGAGATCTGGTCGTGGGGAACGACGTCGATGAAGGTGACGGTCTCCGCCTCCTCCAGGAAGATCAGGCGATCGCCATCGTTCACCCGGGCCTCCCGGTAGTGCTTGTCCGGCTGGATCGGCTTGATGCGCAGGCCGGGCGTGGGCTGGCGCTTGATCACCTGCATTACCGCCGCGTCGCACTGGCGCTGCCGCTCGGCCGTCAACCGGGCGTAGCTGGCCTTGAACCGGGCCGTCCAGTCCGCGCGCAGAAAGGTCTGCTCTTTGGCCAAGGGCGCCTCACGCGCTTCGCCGCACGCGCGACCGTGGCTTCGCCTTCAGCGAGTCGAGCAGGGCCTGCGCCTCTTCCGGCGTCTCCGTGCGCGTGACGCGGCCCTCGCGGATGTCCGACTCGGCCTCCGCGATGCGCGCCTGCATCTCCGGGTGATGGAACCACAGCTGGTCCCTCGGAATCAGCGTCGCCGGCACGAGCTCGAACGTCCCGCGCTCCGTCTTTTCCAGCAGCAGAAAGTCGCCGCCTTCCAACCCCAGCTCCCGGCGTACCTCCTCGGGAAGCGTGGCGCGGCCCTTCGCGTCGACGGTCATGAAGCTGATCGAGCGGTTGCCCATGGCGAGCGGCTCCGGTGCGTGTTCCCTCACAATCCCTAAGTGGGAAAGTACCACTGCTCCTCCGCTGGCTCAAGGTGATTGGTGGCTTCGCCCGCAGGGGCGGCGCCCAAGGAAGCACGGCACTACGGCCGGGCTTTCTCGTCTCCCGGACGATTGAGGACAAGGGGAGTGTTCCGGACGCACCGAAACGGGGCGAGCGCCGGAACGGCTGGACTGGTGCATGTACAAACAGGTGCACTCGGTGCTCAAATCCGATAAGGAGACAAAGCGGCCAAGACGCGAACGATCCTCCATGCGGAAGCGCATCGGTAGCGCGGGTGCTACGTGGCACCCACTCCATTCCCGCAGATCACGCCACGCCTCGGGCCGTAGAGCAAGGTCCGAAAGCCGGCTTGGCCGACTAAACAAGTACACAAAGTAAACAGCAGCGCCTACCTTGGGAGTGCGCCGGTGTGGCCGGCGCGTCCGACACCCCCTCTCAAGGAGTTTTACCAATGCGTGGATGGATGAAGATGCTGCTGCTGGCCGGCGCGCTGATCGCGGCGGCAGGCGCGTGCGGGCAGGCCGAACGCCTCGCCGCGCCGGATGGCGGCCGGCCGGCTGCCGACGCCGCTCCGCTCCCGGGCGACGGCGGACAGGCACCGCGGGATGAGACCCCGCCGCCGCCGGCCGCGGACACCACGGGACGCTGGGGCGGAGGCCTCGGTTCCGGCACCTGATCCGGGGAACGGCGGACGGGAGAGGGCATCCTCCCGTCCGCCGTCCAGGCCCGTCACATCGAGACCTCCGTCAGCGCGTCCACCAGCTCGCCCGCCAGCCAGTCCGAGGCGGGTGCCAGCGGGTGGTCATCCGCCTGGTACATCTCGTTCTCCTGCGGCTGGGTGCAGCGGCTGGCCGCCAGCAGCTCCTCGGCCGCCATCTGCTGCTGCGCCTCGCTGCGCCGCGTCGCGATGGTGAGCGCGTAGCTGGCCGCCATCTCCATCCGCACCACCAGGCCCAGCGCGGCCGCGCCGTGGGACAGGTTGATGAGCGCCTCCGCCACCCGCTCGCGGTCCTTGCTGTCGTCCACCATCTGCCACACCTCGTTCCAGGCCCGGTCAAAGACGGTGAACGAGCACGCCCCGCCCGCCGCCCGCGCGACGTTGGACAGCACGATCATCCGCTCCGGCGGCCGGGGAAAGTGCTGCAGGACGGCCTGGAAGATGGGAAGGGCGCGATTGAACTGGCGCTGCAGCATCCAGAACCAGGCGACGTCGTGCGCGAGCGCCGGGAGCCGCGGATGGCGCCGGCCGTACGCGCGGTAGGCGGCGCGGGCGTACTGCTCCGCCAGCTTGGGATCGTCGCCCGTGGCGTTGATCATGAACAGGTCGTGCAGCGCGTACGGCTTGACCGTCCACACGCCGTAGCGCCGCGACGAACGCAGCGCGCGAAGCAGGCGTGCGCGGGCCCGCGGCGCGTCGCCCCGCTGCATGTACAGGTTGGCCAGGCCCATGTGTGCCAGCCCGTAGTGCTTCCAGTCGAGGTTGTGCCGCGCCAGGGCCAGGGCGCGGCGAAACCACACCTCGGCACGGCGGTAGTCGGCGGCGCGGCGGGAGATCAGGCCCACCATGTACGCGGGGCCCGCCTCGTCGGGGGCGGCCATGGCGCCGCGCTGGGCAAAGGCCAGGGACGTGCGCGGCAGGCCGGCGTCGCTGGCCCAGCGCGACAGCTCCTGACACAGCTCGCACACCTCCAGGGGCGTCACCCGCCCCGGCCGGGCCAGCAGGCTGGCCAGCCCCTCCAGCACCGGGCGCA
>DATING010000022.1:0-5921 GCA_035474555.1 Longimicrobium sp.
CCCGTCATCGGATTGCGGTTGCCAGGGCGACTGCTGTTTCGAGGTGCTGATCAGTCGTGTGCGCGTGATGGAGGATCAGGGCGGCGCCCTGAGCGGCGGGTCCGGAGTCGGCGAGGCGGGCGACGGCGGGAACTTCAGTGATGACATGGAGCTAGTCTTCAACGTGCTGGCAGATGGACAGGGAGAAGTGTATCCCAGCCTCACCTCATTCATCTCGATCAGCAAGCGGCACAGGTGGGTTGCGGTCAACAAGGTCGTCAACCGCCTCCCAGTTCCCTGCGGCGGCAGCCGGACTGTACCGCTGACCGCAGAGGTGATGGAGGTAGAAACCACGGTGGCTGGGGGACGCCCCGAGGTGGGGTCCGAATCCGGCACCCTCGTCCTGTCGTGCGGATGTCCAACGGTTCCCGCGCAGATCCTGGTGCGGCTCGCCGCCGGCGGCCAAGCTGATCAGGCGGAGGTACTGGTGGAGGTAACCGCGCGGCAGGTGTAGCCGTCGCGGAAAGCGGCTCCAGCTTTGGCGCCATGAACAAACGGCCCCGGCGATGTGCTCGCCGGGGCCGTCCGTCATCCATCATCCATCCTGCCGATCGCGGGTCAGTCCGCGGCGGCCGTCTCCATGGCGGCAGGGGCGCCGGGGAAGCCGTCGTCGGCGTAGCGGTAGACCGGGCCCAGGGGCTCGCCCTCGCGGACCATGGTGCCCTTGTAGCGCATGTGGTCCTCGTGCACGCCGAAGTTGGTGCGCTGCAGCTCGGCCACCTTCGCCAGGTCCTCCGCCGTCAGGTCCGGCAGGTCGCTCGCGGCGGCGAACTCCTCCAGCTGCTCCCCGTTGTAGATGTTGGGCAGCGTGGTCATCACGGCCGGGCTGGCCAGCAGCCACTTGAGCGCCGCCTGCCCGATGGTCATCCCGCGCCCTTCGTGCAGCCAGCGCAGCGCCTCCAGCTTCTGCAGGCCGTTGATGAGCCAGCTGCGCGGCCGGTGGCGGCGGTGGTCGTTCTTGGCGAACTCCGTGTCGGCCGTGTACTGGCCCTCCAGCATGCCGGACGAGTGCGTCACGCGCACCTGGATCCCCGTCACGCCCGACTGCTCGGCGGCCTCCGTCAGGATTTGCCCGGGGAAGGGCTCCAGCACGTTGTTGATGAGCTGCAGGTTCTTGACCTTGCGCCCGCGCACCAGGTCCAGCCCCTCGAACAGGTAGCCGTTGCTGGGGCCCAGGGCGCCGCCCCACGCGCGGATCTTTCCCTCGTCCTGCAGGCGCTGCAGCGTCTCCCAGATGGCGTCGTCGGGGACGTGCTCTTCCTTGGTGTTGTGAAAGCTGACGATGTCGATGACGTCCGTCCCCATCCGCTGCAGCGACTTTTCCACCGCCATGCGGATGAACGCGGGGTCGGCGTTGTGCGGGATCTCCTGCTGGCCGCGCCGCGCGTCGGGATGGTTGTAGAAGTCGTACCCGACCTTGGTGGTGATGGTGATGCGGTCGCGCCGGTCGCCGAACGCCTGGCGCAGCAGCTCGTCCGCGCGGCCGTTGCCGTACGTGTCGCCGGAGTCGAAGAGGGTGATGCCCAGGTCGTGGGCGCGGTGCAGCAGCGCGACGGCCTGTTCGTCGGTGAACTCGCCCCACCAGCCGGCGGCGAGCGTCCACAGGCCAAAGCCGACTTCCGAGGCGCGGATGTCGGTGCCGGGATAGGTGCGGTACTTCATCGAGCCACTCCTGGGGTCGGGCGCGAGATCAAGTCAGGTCGAACGAACGGATGCTTCCGGTGCCGGCGGTCCGGCGGACGCCGCAGATTGCACGTTGCGGCGCGCGGAGGCAAGTCGGACGATGGCGGACGGCGTGTGGGGGATCGGCTGACGTGCCCACGGCGAGCCCCGGCGCGGGCGGGTTTTTACGGCGCCCGCTTCGCGGGGCCCCTCACCCCCCGGCCCCCTCTCCCGCAAACTGCGCGGGAGAGGGGGAGAACTTCAGTCGCGAAGGCGGAGCTCCGCTGGGGGCTCGCCTACCGGTCCGGCGTCGCCTCCAGCGCCACGGGGGAGATGCGCGTGGCGCGGAGGGTCACGGCGCGGCCGGGCGCGAGCTCCATCACCTCCGTCCACTCCACGCCGCCGTCCGGCCGCAGTACGGCCTCGCCCACGGGATGCACCACCCGCTCGTTTCGGGTTTCGCGGCCGGACCATTCGCCGATGGACTCGCGAAGCTCCGCGTCGTCCGGGAACAGCAGGCGTGTGACGTTCCACAGCCCCAGGTGCCCGCGAAAGCGGTGCGCACCGCCGGGCAGGGAATCACCGGGGAGCCATACCTCCATCTCGTCGTCGGGCGGCGGCGACGGCCTGCCCCAGGGCCAGAGCCGGGCCAGCCACCCGGGCCGGGCCGTGGGTCCGGGCGCGGGAAGCTGGGCCACTCCGCGGCGGAACGAAGTCTTGAGCCGGTACCCCGCCGCGAAGGCCGGGAACACGGCGGGCGTCGTGTCCGCGTGGAAGAGCGCGCCGCCGGGGACGGCTTCCGTGCGCGCGTACACCACGTGCACGGGGCCGCCCGTCCGCGAGACCTCCACGCGGTACGTCCCCGCGAGGGGCGACGGCGCCGCGCGTACGGCGGCGTGCGCGGCTTTGCGGTAGATGCCGTTGGAAACCGAGCGAACGGCCCGGTGCCGCGCCGCCTCCGGGTTTGCGGCCAGCCATGCGCGCATGGGCTCCACCGCAGGCCAGGGGGCCGTTTCGATGGCGCGCTGCGTGGGCAGCGTGGCGGCAAAAGCCGAACAGCACGTCCGGGGCCGGGTTCCACCGTCGCGCGCGCGGATGCTCCCCGGCTTCGTCCACCAGGTCCGTCCGCAGGACGTCGATGGTGGGAACGCCCCCCGCCCAGTCCTCCCGCGGCCGCAGCCGTCCCACGACCACGTCGGCGGCGCCCGGGCGCAGCCAGGCGAAGCTGCGGTACCACCGATACGTTCCGCCGCACCCCGAATACCAGGGCACCAGCACTACCGGCCCTGCCGGGACGCCGTCCGCGGCGGGCCCCGCCACCCGGGCCGCCCGCGCCACCTGCCCGTGCACCGGGATCCGCTGCCACCCGCGGGGCCGCCGCTGCTGGTATCCCAGGTACACGTCGCCCCATCCCGCCAGCACCGTGTCTGCCGTGCCCGTCGCCAGCACGACGACGTGCCGCGCGTCGGGGTGGGCGACCATGACGGGCGGGGGCCCCACGCACGCCGCGGCGGACGGGCGCATCGCCGCATGGGCCGGGACGGCGAGCCCGATCGCCAGCGCCGCGCCCGCGAATCGTATCGATCTCATCGCTTTCCCCAGCGCCGCTGCCCGTGCGAAGGTCATGGCCCGTTTCCCGTCGCGGGCAGGCTTCTCCGGCGCCCGCCTCACGGGGCCCCTCACCCCCCGGCCCCCTCTCCCGCAAACTGCGCGGGAGAGAGGGAGAACTTCAGTCGCGGAGGCAGCCCGACCGCGCGCAACCCCTCCCCCGACGTTGGGGGAGGGGTCGGCCGACGTCGCGAGGAACGAGCGAAAAGGCGGCCGGGGGAGAGGGCTCCCGTCGAAAGACGGCTGTTCCTTCCTGAATCACCCTCGCGCGGAATCCGCCCTCACCACCGCCACGGCAGCCTCGTACTGCTCGCGCGTGAAGGTGAACGGGCCCACCCGCTCGTACGCCGCCTTGCCCAGCGGCCCGTCGAAGTCGCTCCAGACCACCGTGCCGGCCTTGCGCGTGATCCGCGCGAACAGGGGCTGGCACTCGGTCACCCCGCAGGTGCATCCGAGCACCGCCTCGCGCCCGTCCTCGTCGTCCGGGGGATGCGCCCACTCCCAGGCCTGCATCCCCGCGTAGCTCCCCGCCACCTCCGGCGTGCCCGCCGCGGCCGCGTGCGGCGCCTCGGCGCGCTGGACGATCTCGCGCAGGTCGCGGCCGTCGATCAGCACGTGCACGCCGGAATCCGGCGTGGCGCGCAGCTCCAGCACGCTCAGCCGGAACCCGCCGCCGCGGCGCTTCAGCACCGCGGCCTCCCGGCTCCCGTCGCAGACGGGCCGTCCGTCACCATCGATCGAATCATCGGCTCCCGGACTCCGCCGTCAGCGCCGCGAGGGCCGAGTCGTACTGCGCGCGGTCGAACGTGAACGGGCCCAGCCCCTCGTGCGGCCACCCGCGGCGCGGCTGCCGAAAGTCGCTCCACACCACGACGTCGGCTTTGCGCGTGATGCGCACGAGCAGCGGCCAGCATTCCGTCACGCCGCACGTGCAGCCGAGCACCGCCACGACGTGGCCCTTGCCGTCCGCGGGCGGCAGCACCCACTCGCCGGGCGGGAGCCCGTCGTAGCTTCCCGCCAGGTCCGGCTGCCCGTCCGCCGCCGCGTGCGGCAGCTCCACGGCGCGAACCAGGTCGCGCAGGTCGTGCCCGTCGATCCGCACCTCCACGCCCTCCCCGCCCGGGCGCAGCTCGAGCGTGTTCATCCGCCCCGCCTCAGCAATGCGAGCTCATCTCCAGGCCCACCTGCGCATCCACCAGCGGCGCGCGGTAGTTGCCCGTAAAGCAGGCGGTGCAGTACGTCTCGCCGTTGTCCCGCACGCAGTCGATCATTCCCTCCGGGGAAAGGTATTCCAGCGAATCCACCCCCAGGTAGTCGCGGATCTCCTCCACGGAACGGCTGCTGGCGATGAGCTCCTCGCGCGTGGGCATGTCGATGCCGTAGAAGCACGGCCAGCGCACGGGCGGCGACGCCAGGCGAAAGTGCACCTCGCTGGCGCCCGCCTCGCGCAGGATGTTCACCAGGGCGCGGCTGGTGGTGCCGCGCACGAGCGAATCGTCCACCACCACCACGCGCTTGCCCTCCAGCACCTCGCGCACGGGGCTGAACTTCATCCGCACCTTGGAGTCGCGCCCCGCCTGCCCGGGCGTGATGAAGGTGCGGCCCACGTAGTGGTTGCGGATGAGCCCCAGCTCGAACGGGATCCCCGTCCGCTCCGCGTAGCCCACGGCGGCGGAGTTGGCGCTGTCGGGGACGGAGATCACGATGTCGCCGTCCGCGGGGCGCTCCTCGGCCAGCTTGCGGCCGAATGCCCGCCGCGCGCGGTCCACCGTGTAGCCCCACAGCTTGGTGTCGGGCCGGGCGAAGTACACCAGCTCGAAGATGCACGGCTGCGCCTCGGGCACGAAGTGGGGCAGGCGCATCACCGACTCGATCTCCCCGCCGCGAATGCGGATGAGCTCGCCCGGCTCCACGTCGCGCACGTAGCGGGCGCGGATGATGTCCAGCGCGCACGTCTCGCTGGCGACTACCAGCCCCCCGTCCGGCAGCGCGCCGATCACCAGCGGCCGATAGCCGTACGGGTCGCGCGCCGCGTACAGCGTGTCGCCGATGGTCACCAGCACGCAGTAGGCGCCCTCCAGCTGCGACAGGGCGTCCACCATCTGCTCGTCCATCGTCTCCGCGCGCGAGCGGGCGATCAGGTGGACGACGACCTCGCTGTCGATGGTGCTCTGGAAGAGGGCGCCTTCCTGGAACAGCCGCTCGCGCAGCAGGTTGGCGTTGGTCAGGTTGCCGTTGTGCACCAGGGCCATCACCCCGCCGCGAAAGCGCTCGCGGATGGGCTGGGCGTTCTTGAGCCCGGCGCCGCCCGCGGTGCTGTAGCGGATGTGCCCCACGGCCAGGTCACCCGGCAGGCGGGCCAGCCGCTCCTCGTTCAGGGCGTCGGAGACCAGCCCGGCGGCGCGCTCGCGGTGGCTTTCGCCGGAGTCGCTCTCAAAGCTGGCGATGCCGGCGGCTTCCTGCCCGCGGTGCTGCAGGGAGTACAGGCTCAGGTAGGCCAGGCGAGCGGCCTCGGGGGCGCCGGAGATCGCGACGATTCCACACACGGGGATTTCGCTGCCGTTCAGGGTGCGTGCTGCCGCTCCGACGGGGCGGGGCAGCGCCGGAATCTA
>DATING010000023.1:0-3178 GCA_035474555.1 Longimicrobium sp.
CGCGGCACCGGGGGTACGCAGCGCCGGCACGAGGACGCTGCGCAACATGATGGCAATCACGCCGGAAATGGCCGGGAATCGCTCCCTGCCTCCACTGGGGGTGGTCTATGCGGCGCGGCCCTCGGAGCTGGACGGGTTCTACCTGGTTCTCGAGAGGCAGCTGCAGAACGCGCGCATCGACGGCGTAGTGGTTCTGCGCTTTCGCGTGCTGGCGAACGGGCGCGTGGATCGCGCAGACGTGAAAGTCGTCAGCTCCACGCACGAGGTGCTTGCCGGGGCCGTCACGCGCGCCATTGGCAGGCTGTGGTTTCATCCCGCGCAGGTGAACGGCGTTTTACCCGTGAACGCCTGGGTGACGCTTCCGGTCCACGCCCATGCGCCGGACCCGTGACCACAGGCCGTTCACCCCGCTCGTCCACGGGGCCGCACCCCTCCCGGGAGGCGCGGCGCGCGTTGTATACTACCGCCGGCTCCACCCCGGGTACTTTGATCCGATGCACCCCAGGAGACACATGAACACGGGCGAGATCACGGGAATGATGACCACGCTCCTGTCCGAGCTGGTGGATGGGGCGCCGGAGAGGGGCGCGTTCATGCTGAACCCGGGCGATGCCGGCCTGCTCCGCTCGCTGGATCGCCTTTCCGCGGAGGATGCCTCGGAGTCGTCGGACGGCGGAGCGACGATCGCGGCGCACGTGGACCACCTGCGCTACGGCCTGTCGCTGATGAACCGGTGGTCCGGCGGCGAGAACCCGTTCACGGACGCGAACTGGAGCAAGAGCTGGGAAACGACGTCCGTCTCGGAGGACGAGTGGAAGCAGCTGCGCACGGGCCTGGCGGACGAGGCGCATCGTTGGCTCACCGCGGTCGGGACGCCGCGCGAGGTGATGGAGATCGAGCTGAACGGGATGGTGGGCAGCATCGCGCACATGGCGTATCACCTGGGCGCCATCCGCCAGATCGACCGCGCCGCCCGCGGCCCCAGGGCGAACGACTGATTCACCCGCGGGCGCGCATGGCGGGGGAGCTCTGCGGGCCTCATCGCTCCCCTGATTTCGAGCAATCGGCGCGGCATCGTGCGTGCGCCGTCCTGGCATCCAATCGATCCAATCCACACCGCACCGCATCCCATGAAGTCCTGCCTGAACTACTCCCGCTCCGCGCCTGGCGTCGACGACGCTCTGGGCTTTGATCTTCTGCAAATCTTCCAGGCGGCCGCGTGATGGCGACGATGGAGGGCGGGATTCCCGGCGGGCAGCAGGGCGGGGGAGACGGCGGCGAGCGCGCTGAGCTGCTGGAGCGCATCCGGCGGCTGGAGCGCGCGTCGCGTTCGTTGGAGCCCGGCTCCTCGCGCCGCCGCGCGCTGCGGGACGCGGTGGTCGCCTCGTCCGAGCGGTTCCTGCGCGCGGTGGACGGCCTGGGCGCGTTCGACGACGACGGCACGGGCGCAGGCATCGGGGCTATGCCGCTGGGGGAGCGCGGCGCGCGGCTGGAGGACGTGATCGAGCTGCTGGAGCGCGAGGTGGTGGCGCCCGGCGGGCATCCGGCGTCCCCGGGGCACCTGGCGTACATCCCCGGCGGCGGATTGTACCACTCCGCCCTGGCGGACTACCTGGCCGCGGTCACCAACAAGTACGCGGGGATCTTCTTCACCGGGCCGGGGCCGGTGCGGATGGAGAACCGGCTCATCCGCTGGGTCGCCGACCTCCTGGGCTACCCGGCGGGCGCGGGCGGCAGCACGGTCTCCGGCGGGAGCATGGCCACGCTGACGGCCATCACCACGGCCCGGGACGCGCGCGGGCTGCGCGGCGCGGACTACGCTTCCGCCGTCGTCTATCTCACCTCGCAGGCGCACCACGCGGTGGAGAAAGCGCTCCGCATCGCGGGGATGGGCGAGGCGCCGGTGCGGCAGGTGCCCATCGACGCCGGCTTCCGCATGCGGCCGGACGAACTGGCGCGGATGATCGAGGAGGACCGCGCCGCGGGGCTGCGGCCGTGGCTCGTGGTCGCCGCGGCGGGGACCACGGACACGGGCGCGGTGGATCCGCTCGACGCCATCGCGGACGTCGCGTCGCGCGCGGGATGCTGGTACCACGTGGACGCGGCGTACGGCGGCTTCTTTTTGCTCACGGAGCACGGGCGGGCGATGCTGGCGGGGATCGAGCGGTCGGATTCCGTGGTGCTGGACCCGCACAAGAGCCTGTTCCTGCCGTGGGGATCGGGGATGGTGCTCGTCCGCGACGTCGGGCTGATGGCGGCGGCGCACGAGGGCTCCGGCAGCTACATGCAGGACGCCGACCGGGGCGACCCCGGCGAGATGATCTCTCCCGCGGACGTCTCGCCGGAATTGTCGCGGCCGTTCCGCGCGCTGCGGATGTGGCTGCCGCTGGTGCTGCTGGGCACGGCGCCGTTCCGCGCGGCGCTGGAGGAGAAGCTGCTGCTCGCCCGCTACTTCCGCGCGGAGGTGCAGGCGCTGGGATTCGAGGCGGGGCCGGAGCCGGACCTGTCCATCGTCACCTTTCGCTGGGCGCCCGCGGGCATGGACGACGCGCGCGCCAACGCCGTCAACGAGGCGATCGTGGATGCGGTGCGCCGTGACGGGCGCATCTTCCTCTCGTCCACCATGCTGGATGGGCGGTTCACGCTGCGGATGGCCGCGCTCTCCTTCCGCACCCACCGGCGCACCATCGACCTGTGCCTGCACATCCTCCGCGAGCAGGTGGAGCGCTTGGCGGGGTGAATGGGACCGGCGCTGCCTTTCTCCGCTTCCGTGCTGTTCGTCTGCGTTCTACTTTGACCACTTTGGTCGAAGCCGTTCCACGATGCACTGGCGAGTGCTCCTTCCGAGGATCCCTGGGCCCGGCCCTTTCTGCCAGGGCCACCTTTTACCGATCGCGATCAGGTGGATGCCGTGCATCGGCCGGCTTCCGTGCCGTGCGGCCGGTATCCTCTCCCTGCAAAACGCGGATAGCCATCCCCTCGCCGGCAGCCGCCTCTCTGCCAAGGATCTCTGGCCTCCTGCACGACCCGCCCGATTCGTATCCGGCCGTCGCCTCGCCTGCCCGCACGTACGGCTTCGGGAAAGCTTTGCCGCACTGGATGATTGCCATCGCGACGTCTGATCGCGGACCGGAGGAGAAGGCGGCGGGGGCAGGATGCATCAGGCCCTTGGTAGATC
>DATING010000024.1:0-1628 GCA_035474555.1 Longimicrobium sp.
CGTGCGCGCGTTGGGGTGCGTGACCGCCGCGCTGCACATTGGGCACGCGACGGGCGCGGCGGCCACGTAGGGCGCGACGGCGTGCGCCTGCACCGGCGCCGTGGGGCGGCCGCAGTGCACGCACGCGGGGGCGAGCGACGAGATCTCGCGGCCGCAGTCGGAGCAGGGGATCAGGGACATCGCGGCAGATCCGGAGAAAGGTTTCGGACGGCTTGCTGTGCCCACTACGGGAGATCGGCCGCTGGAGATTCGCGAGAAGGCCGGCCGCGCGCGGGACGGTCGATCCGCTCGCGAAAATCTACCCGCCCACGGCCGATGAGTTTCCTCCGCTCCGGGTCTCGCCGCTCCGCACGTCCCGCCGGTCCTCCGCGCACCCTGCTCCGACACGATAGGGGATGCGAATCAACACCGGCAGGTCATTCGTCAAAAGAAGAAGACCGGCCGCGCGGATGACTCCACGCGGCCGGTCCTGGCATGACGGGAAACCGCCTTCCGCGGATCACACGGCCGCCGGCGCGCTCCCGGCACGGGCGGAGCGCTTCGCATCCGCGCCGCGCTGGATGGCCTCCGCCAGCGGTCCCGCGCCAAAGCGGACGGGGTCCGTCACGGGCAGGCCGGTCACCTGGGCAATGCGGTCGATCTCCGCGCGCGCCGCGTCCTCGTCCATGTCGAAGGTGACGAGCGACACGCCGATCACCTTCGATGGGCGCAGCGGCGCGATGGCCCCCTCACAGATGCGGATCATCTCCTCCACGGAGGGCAGCGGCATCCAGCTGTACGCGTTGCCGCCGCCGTACGGGCAGCCGCGGGTGGGCTGGTGGCACAGGATCATGGCGTCCGGCATGGACCCGTGCAGCAGCCCCAGCGTCACGCCGGAATAGCCGGGGTGCACCAGCGAGCCCTGCCCCTCCACCAGCACCACGTCGTTGCCCTCCGCCGCCTGCAGCACCAGCCGCTCCGCCGCCCCGCCGATGAAGTCCGCCACCACGGCGTCCACGGCGATCCCCCATCCCTCGATCAGGATCCCCGTCTGCCCCGTGGCCGCGAAGCCCACGCGCACGCGACGCTCCGTCAGCGCGTCGCGGATGTGCAGCCCCGCCGTCATCTTGCCGATGTTGCAGTCCGTGCCCACGGTCAGCACGGAATACGCGTCGATCAGCCGCGCCTTGCCCTGGCTCACGGGCAGGTCCGCCGGCGGCTTGCGCAGGTCGTGGATGCGCACGCCGTGCTCCGCCGCCAGCCGCGCCAGCTCCGGGTCATCCCCCAGGTGCAGGTGCAGCCCGCTGACGATGTGCAGCCCCGCCGCAATGGCGGAGCGCAGCATGGGCCGCCACGCCTCCGGCAGCCCGCCCCCCTGCGGCGCGATGCCGACGAGGAGCGCCGTGGGCTCCAGCCGCAGCCCCTCCTCTACCGTGCCCACCACCGGCAGCGCGCCGCCGAACCCCAGCACGTCCTGCACGGTGCGGCCGGCCTGCGTGCTGTCCAGCACGCACACCACGCGGTCGGGGATGAACCGCACGGCGCTGTTGGCCGTCTTGCTGGTCAGGGGGCCGAACTGCCCCTCGGTGACGACGAGGTAGCGGTAGGTCGAGAGGTCGTGGTTCACGGGAGAAGAGTGCCAAGGTTCA
>DATING010000025.1:0-1839 GCA_035474555.1 Longimicrobium sp.
CCCCGCCGGCCGGCTGCGCGCCCTGCCCGCCGGGAACGCCGCCCTGCGCCCCGCCCGGCCGCGCCACGGGGGCTCCACCCGGCGCGCGCGGGATCCCCGCCGGCACGCGGCTGGGGAACACCACGTCGCGCGGCAGGTTGCGGATCACGCTGTCCATCGCCTCCGCGGTAATCCCCGTGGGGGGCGCGGCCTCCGGCTCCGGCAGGCTGGCGGACGGGTCCGTCGCCATCCCGCCCCACTCGCCCACCTCCAGGTACTGCACGGACTCCGCGGGCGATGGATTTCCCTCGCGCGACGCCAGCCCGCCGCGCCGCTCCGGCCTGGGCGCGAACACGACGGCCAGGAGGAGGAGCAGGTGGAGGCCCAGCGAGATGCCGATGGTGCGCCCCGTGAGCACCGGCGGCGGCGTGGCGCGGCGCCGGCTGAGCGGTGCGCGCGCAACGAGCTCCGGCGCCGGCGCGGGTGCGGCGGCGTGGGACGCCGCGGGCGGCGGCGGAGCGGAAACGGCGGGGGGTGTCATCTCCAGCATTCTACTCCCCCCGGGCGGGGCAGTTCCGGGGATGGGTGCCGGGCGAAAGCGGGGTCCGCGGAGCGACGGGAGGCATCCGGAGCGATCAGGCGTTTACGGCGCCCGCTGCGCGGGGCCCCTCACCCCCCGGCCCCCTCTCCCGCAAACTGCGCGGGAGAGGGGGAGAACTGATCGACGGCGGCGACGATCCGGGCGAGGACGGCCGGCAGCTCCGCGAGCACCTCTTCGTTGCGGAAGCGGAGCACGCGGTAGTTCCGGGCCTCGAGGGCCACCGTGCGCGCGAGATCCCGCTCGCGCTGCATCGGTTCGTCGTGGACGGAGCCGTCGAGCTCGATGACGAGGCGTGCGGCAGGGCAGTAGAAGTCGAAGATGAACCGTTCCACCGCGTACTGGCGCCGGAACTTGATGCCACGGAGCTGCCGGTCGCGCAACGCCTGCCAGAGCGTTTCCTCCGCCCCTGTCTGCGCGTGGCGCAGGTCGCGGGCGGCTTGCTGCAACTCCGGGCTAGTGTGGCGAAACCTGAACTTCCTCATCGAAGCCTCCTGGATTCGCGACGATACAAGCTCCCCCTCTCCCGCGCAGTTTGCGGGAGAGGGGGTTGGGGGGTGAGGGGCCCCGCGCAGCGGGCGCCGTAAAAGCCAGTGGTTACCGGGACTCAGCCTCCCTCACGAGTGCCCTCCGTCCCGGAAACCAGCCCTTCCTCACACCGCGCTCGGCTCCAGCATCTTCGCCATGCGCGCGGCGGCCTGCCGCAGCCGGTCCTCCGAGCAGGTGAGGGCGATGCGCACGAAGCCCTCGCCGCCCGCGCCCAGCGACTTGCCGGGGAGCAGCGCCACGCCCTGCTCCAGCAGCAGCCGGCGCGCCCACGCCTCGCTGCTCACGCCTTCGGGCAGCGGCACCCACACGTACATGGTGGCCTGCGGAAGCGGCACGTCGAACCCCGCATCGCGCAGCGCCTCCACCGCGGCGTCGCGGCGCCGCTGGAACGTCTCCACGTTGCCCGGCACCCAGTCGGCGTGCGAGCGCAGCGCCGCCACGCCGGCGTGCTGAATGGTGAACGGAACCCCCGTGTCGGCGAAGGTCTTCACCCGCGTCAGCGCCCCCACCAGGTCGGGGTTGCCCACCGCCCAGCCGGCGCGCCACCCCGTCATGTTGTACGTCTTCGAGAGCGAGTGGAACTCGATGGCCACGTCCATCGCGCCCGGAATCTCGAAGATGCTCGGGGGGCGAAACCCGTCGAAGGCGATCTCGGAATACGCGTTGTCGTACGCCAGGATGGCGTCGTTGCGGCGGCACCACTCCACCGCGTC
>DATING010000026.1:0-6128 GCA_035474555.1 Longimicrobium sp.
TTGTGGTGGTCGCCGTCCGCGAAGCTGAAGGTCTTGAGCACCAGCGTGCGCTCCGCCTGCTGCAGCGACGTGCCCACGGGAATGCGCACCTCGCGGTCCTCGGAAAGGATGATCTCGTGCGCGCGCAGGTCCTGGAACGAGATCTCGTCGCCGCGGGCAAAGATGGCCGCGCGCTCGATGGCGTTCTTGAGCTCGCGGACGTTGCCCGGCCAGCGGTACGAGTTGATGAACTCCAGCGCCTCGGGCGAGAACGACTTGAGCGTCTTCTTGCCGTTCTCCTCGGCAAAGCGGCGCAAGAAGCTCTCGGCCAGCAGCCGCACGTCGCCGCGGCGGTCGCGCAGGGGCGGCAGGTACAGCGGGATGACGGCCAGGCGGTGGTACAGGTCCTCGCGCAGCTTGCCGTCGTCGATGGCCTTGCCGATGACCTTGTTGGTCGCGGACAGCACGCGGATGTCCACGCTGATCTCCTTTTTGCCGCCCAGGCGGCGGAAGGAGCGCTGCTCCAGGGCCCGCAGGAACTTCACCTGGATGTCGGGCTCCATCTCCGCGACCTCGTCCAGGAACAGCGTGCCGCCGTCGGCCAGCTCGAAGCACCCCTGCTTCTCGTTGATGGCGCCCGTGAACGCGCCCTTCTCGTGCCCGAAGAGCTCGTTCTCCAGGATCTCGCGGGGGAACGCGGCGCAGTTGATGGCCACGAACGGCCCCTTGGCGCGGTTGCTCTTGTCGTGGATGGCGCGGGCCACCAGTTCTTTGCCGGTGCCGCTCTCGCCCACGATGATGATGCTGGCGCTGGTGGGCGCCGCCGCCTCGATGGTGCCGTAGATGGAGCGCATCTCCTCGCTCTGGCCGATCAGGTCGCCAAAGCGGGTGAGGTTGGCCAGGCGCTCCTCGAGCTGCTTGTTGGCCTGCTTGACCTGGAACTTCTCCAGCGCCTTGGGGATGAGCTCCTTGAGGCGGTCGATCTTGAGGGGCTTTTCCAGGTAGTCGTAGGCGCCCTGGCGCATGGCCTCCTTGGCCGACTCCACGGACCCCTCGCCGGTGATGATGATCATCTCCGAGGGAATGCCCGCCTTGCGCATGCGCGAGAACAGCTCCAGGCCGTCCACCTGCGGCATGCGCAGATCGGCGAGCACCACGCCGTAGCCGCCCTGCTCGGCGAGCTTCCAGGCGGCGTTGCCGTCCGTGGCGGTGTCCACCTCGTAGCCCTCGTCGGCGAGCAGCATCTGCAGGCCTTCGGCGATGTGGCGCTCGTCGTCGGCTACCAGGATCTTTTCAGCCATACCCGTAATCGTCGGGGAGTAAACGTCGTTTTTCCAACCTGGAAAGATACGGGGTCTGTACAACCCCGGTCAACCCATTGGCGCGGCAAGACGTAGAGTTACTGTGCGCCGTGTGCCGGCAGGGCCAGGGTACGCACGGCGCCAACCACCTCCACGCGCCCGCCCACGGCCTCGGCAAGGGAGGCGGCCACGGCCAGCCGCTCGCCCCCTTCTGACGACGGGCCGCCCGAGATCGTCAACACGGCCCGGTCGCCGCCGGCCTGGATGTCCAGCTGCAGCGTCTCGCCGCCGGCCAGCCCGTCGAGCGCATCCAGCACCAGGTTCAGGATGATCTGCCGGGCGTACTGGCGGCCTACACGAATGCGGGCCATCTGCGCGCCCGGCTCATACCCTACGTGCGCCTCGCGGTGCCGTGCCTCCAGGCTGACGAGCTCCATCACCTCTTCCACCAGCTCGTTGAGGGTGGTGTCGTCGGAGCCGCCGCGGTCGGGGCGGGACAGGCGGAGAAGGAGCTCGATGCGGCGGTTGACGCGGTCCAGCTCCTCGCCCAGGACGTTGGCGTAGCGCAGCACGTCCGCGCCCTCGGTGGGGGCGCGGGTGAGCCGCCGCTTGAGCACTTCCAGGTTGATGACCATGGAGTGCAGCGGGTTCTTGATCTCGTGCGCCAGCGCGTCGGCCAGCCGCTCCAGCAGGTCGAGCTTGTTGGCTCGCACGGCGACGGGATCGGCCACGGCCAGGGCGCCGGGGAGGTCGGAACGGATGGAATCGCTCAAGGTTTGATGCGATGCGTCGGGGCGGCTCCGGGCCAGCCGTGGGGCACGGCCGTAGTGCCGCCGTCCACGGGGGACGGCGCCGCGAAGCTGCCGGTTTGGGCCCGTAGCAGGCCGCATTCCGCCAGCAGCTAAGCACATTCCGTTCCCGCCCGCGGGCCCGCCGCCGCGGCCGGGGAGAATGCAGGGCCGGACGCGGAGCGGGTATCGCAGAGACCGTCCGCAGGCGGGAAGGAGGGATTTTCCCGACATGCGAAAGCGGCCGAGGAATCCGCGATTCCCCCGCCGCTCCCTGCGGTCGTCAGCCCCGGCGGATCAGAACCAGCGGGGCCACTCCGGCCGCCCCTGGACGCGGAGCGGGCGGTCGTATCCGCCGCCGCCGCGGATTCCCCGGTCATACCCGCCGCCGGTCATCCCACGCATCCCTCGGTCGTATCCGCCGCCCCCCATCATCCCGCCGCGCATCCCGCGGTCGTATCCGCCCGACGCACCGCCGTGCATCCCCCGGTCGTATCCACCCGCCCCCCGGGCGAAGTCGCGGCCGTATCCGCCGCCGCGCGACGCGCCGTACTCCGCGCCGTAGCGGCCACCGCCGGCATTGCCCCCGCCGCCCAGGTGCCCCAACTGGCCGAAGCCCGGCCGCGCGTTGCTGGCGCCGAAGTCCGTGCCGCCCTCCGCGTCCTCGTAGGCGAAGCGGTCGCCCCCGCCCCGCGCGCCGAAGTCGCTCCCGTAGCCGGCGCGGGCGCGGACGAAGTAGCCGCGGCCCTGCTGCCCCCGCCCTTCGGAGCCGCGCGGGCGCCGGTAACCGCGCTCGTGGTCCGGCGGGCCCTCCGCGGACGCGCCGTAGCTCTCGTACAGCGGGCCGGTGGTGCGCAGGGCGTATCCCCCGGAGCCGCCCTGGTACCCCTCGCGGTAGCCGCCCACCCACGGCCGGTCCACCGGGGCGCCGCCGCCGCGCTGCGGATCGGGATATCCGCCGTCCCAGCCGCGGCCGCCGTCCGGCATCCGCATCTCCCATCCGCCCTGCCGCCCGTATCCCTGGTCGTACCGCATCATCCGCCTCCTTTGGCTGTTCGCGAGAAGCCGCATGGCAAGCAACGCCCGTTCCACCCGTCAGCCAGGGTTCTGCGCCAGGCGAAAGCGGACGGTGAACGGGCCGTCGGGGCGCACGCCGGACAGGGTGACGGTGTCGCCGGGGTCTCGCTCGCGGATGGCCCGGCGCAGGTCGCCGCCCGTGTTGATGGGCGTGTCGTCCAGCCGCGTGACGATGTCGCCCGGGCGCAGCCCCGCGTTGCCGGCGGGGGTGCCCTGCCCCACGGCGCGCAGGATGATCCCCGCCTGCACGGGCAGGCCGAACTGCCGCGCGAGCTCCGCCGTCACGTCCACGTAGTTGATGCCGATGAAGGCGCGCGTCACCCGCCCCGTGGCCAGGATCTGCTGCGCCACGTCCGACGCCAGGTTGATGGGCACGGCGAATCCCAGTCCCTCCGCCGTGGCCCCGCCCGCGCCGCGCAGGACGGCGGTGTTGATGCCCACCACGCGGCCGCGCGAATCCAGCAGGGGCCCGCCGGAGTTGCCGGGGTTGATGGCCGCGTCCGTCTGGATGAGCTCGTCCAGGTTGAACTCCGACGCCGTTCGATTCAGCGCCGAGACGATGCCGCGCGTGACCGTGCGTTCCAGCGCCAGCGGGTTGCCGATGGCGATGGCCGTCTGCCCCACCTCCAGCGCGTCGGAGTTGCCCAGCGGCGCGGCGGGGAGGTCGGCACCTTCCACGTCCACGACGGCGATGTCGATGGAGGGGTCGCGCCCCAGCACGCGCCCGTCGAGCGTCTGCCCGTTGGCGAGCCCGATCTGCACCCGCGCGGACGGACCGACCACGTGGGCGTTGGTGAGGATCACCCCGTCCGCGCGGATGATGACGCCCGACCCCGCGCCCGCCTGCGACGTGACGCTGACGACGGCCGGCGTCACCTGCCGGGCCACGCGCACCACGTTCCCCTCCTCCCCTTCCTGCGCCTGGGCCCACGCGGGAGGCGCCGGCCGTACCTCCGCGCCCACCGCCGCGCCGAATCCGATCCCCACGCCCACGGCCAGCGCCGCGGCGACCGTCCGAACCCCCTGCTTGATCATCGTCCGCTCCCGTTTCCGTCGATCCGAAGTGCGTCTCCCCTTTACTGGGACGCGCGACGGGGCCCGGGCGTTTGTGGACCGGGCCCCGCGCGCCGTCCGCCTTCCGTGCCCGGCCGCCGAATTCGGGCCCGGGCAAACGGGTGCCGGGGCGCCGCAAGACACGAGCCCGCCGCGGATGCAGCCGGACGGGCCCGGAGACGGTCTGGTGAAGGGACGGATTGGTTCCCGCTCGCCTGGTTCCGTGAGCGCTGAAGGACACGGATGGGATCACGCGGGGGAGGCGGAGGATGGACGGGGAAGCGTGGGAGGAGACCGGACGTGCTTCGGCGCGGAGGGGCCGGCATCCAGCCCCGGCGATTGAAATCGCGGCACCGAAAACGTGATGTCGGCCTGCGCCGACGGGTCCGGCGCGGGCGGATTGCCGTGCGGCCCGGCGGAGATCCGGCGGGCCGGTCGAGCGCGACCGGCCCGCGGGTCCCGCCGCGGCTGCCGCCGGGGATCAGGATGCGCGCAGGGCGGAGAGTATCTCGCGGGCGGCGCGGCGGCCGGAGCCCAGGGCGCCTTCCACGGTGCTGTTCATCCCGTCCGCGCAGGTGGCCTCGCCGGCGAAGAAGAGCGTGTCCTCCACCGGCCGGGCGAGCGCCGCCTGCGCGTCCAGCGCCCCCACGGGCACGTAGCTGTAGGCGCCGCGCGCGAACGGATCCGCCGCCCAGTCGTACCGGTGCCACTCCTCCAGCTCCGCCTCCACCGCGCCGCGGGACAGGCCGAGCCACCCCGCCAGGTCGTCCAGCGCGGCCTCCACAGGGTCGATCCCCTCCGCCTCCATGCGCTCCGCCGCCGTGCCCCCGGCCCACGCCGTCAGCACGGGCGCGCGGATGGGCGAGGGCGTCCACCACACGTTGAACCGCCCGCCCTCCGGCTGAAAGAACTTCACCTCCTGCGCGTCATCCAGCCCCTCCAGCCGCTCCCAGAGGAAGTCGCGGAAGCGGAAAACCACTTTGACCACGTGCGCCACGCCCAGCGCCCGCGCCGCGTCCAGCGTGTCGCGCGGGGGCGGGTCGAAGCGGATGGCACCCGGCGCGTCCGCCGGCGCCTGGAGCACGCCCAGCGGCACCGTCACCAGCACGGCGCGGGCGTGGATGGCGGGGAGGTCCGTGCCGGAGCGCGCGCGCGTCCGCAGCTCCACCGCGCCGCGATGCCACGCGACGTGGTGGACGACGGTGTTCAGCCGCAGTGCGCCGCGCGCGTCCAGCTCCGCCGCCAGCGCGCGGGGGATGCGGTCGAAGCCGCCGAGCGGCTGGTGGCGCACCTCGCCGCCCCCGCCGCCGGCGCCTTCTTCCGCCCGGGCCAGCCACGCCACGCCCACGCGGTCCACGGGCGCGCCGTGAAAGCCCTCCACGTAGCGTTCGGCCTGCGCGCGCACCTCGTCCCCGGCGTCGGCGTTCCGGTCCAGGAACGCGGCGAAGCTGACGTCCGGCTCCGGCGGGGGCGACAGCCGGTCCATCAGGGGTTCGATCCTGGAGTAGTCGAGCGGTGCCGCGCGTCCTGCATCCACGGACCAGAAGCCGCGCACGCTGCGGTACGCCGCGCCGCCCGCCGCGCGAAAGATCTCCCACGCTTCGCCCGGAACGTCGATGAACTCCGCGCCGAGCTCCACGGGCAGCGGGTGCACGGCATCGTACTGCGTGTAGATGCGGCCGCCGGTGCGCCCGCGCGCCTCCACGACGAGCACCCGCAGCCCGGCCCCGCACAGTGCGCGCGCCGCCGCCAGCCCCGCCACGCCCGCCCCGACCACCACCACGTCCACCCGCTCGTCGCTCATCGGCTCGCCTCCCGTTTGGCGGATCGCGGGAGGCAAGATGTGCGCGAGATTGGGACCTGGGAGAACGCGAGGGGGAGACGAGCGAATAAAGAGGGGGAGACGAGCGAATAAATTCGCGGCTACAAC
>DATING010000027.1:0-2309 GCA_035474555.1 Longimicrobium sp.
CTCCGCGCGCAGCAGGCTGATCGTCGTCCACCCCGTCAGCCGGCCCGTGCTGCGCCGCACCAGCAGGTCCAGCCCGTACGAATCTCCATCGCCCAGCAGCAGGTCGTCGTTGGGGTCGTTGGGATTGTCCGTGGGGTTGAAGTCCGTGACGCCGCGGTAGTTGCGGTAGTACGCCTCGGCGGACGCGTACCACGTCTCGCCCCAGTACTTCTCCAGCCCCAGCTGCACCTGGTCGCTCACCACGGGGGGCACGGACTCGTCCGCCAGGATCCAGGTGTCGTTGCTGACGGGGAGGTTCTCGTCGCGCAGGGAGTGCAGGAACTGCACGTAGCGCCCGGCGGCGATCTTGACGGCGGCGTCGCGCCGCGGGCCCAGGAAGCGCTTGACGGCCAGCCGCGGCGACAGCAGCAGGCAGGTGCGGTCCGCCCGCTCGGGGATGTTGATGGGATCCACCGGCGCGGGCTCCGCATCGCCCTCCGCGCAGGCGCCGGCGTTGCTGCGGGCGACGTCGAGGCGCAGCCCCGGCTCCACGATCCACCCGCCCGGCTGCCAGCGCACCTGCCCGTACGCCGCGCTGAACCAGCCGGCCTCGTCATTCGCGAAGAACTCCGTGCCGCCCGCCTCGGCGTAGTTGTCGTAGCGCATGCGCGTCACCTCGCCGCCGGCCTGCACGCCCAGCGTGGGGCCCACCTCGCGGCTCCAGTCCGTTCGCAGCGCCGTCTCGCTGACGCTGCTGCCAAAGCGCGTGTCGTCGAAGTCGGGAAAGCGCACGGACTCGGCGTAGCGCGAGACGCCCAGGCGCGTGTCGGCCATCCACCCGCGCACGGGCTGCGTCCAGTGCAGGCCGGCCACGTCGTTGCCCCAGTTCCACCGCACCCGCAGCACGCTTCCTTCGTCGTCCTCGTCCCCCGGCGGGTCGAACTCGGACAGGTCCAGCACGTCCTCGCCCAGATAGCCCGTGAACCCCAGCCGTCCGCCCCCGCCCGTCTGCACGGAGGCGCCGGCCTGCAGGTCCGTGAGGTGATACGGAAAGTCCGTCACGGGGCGCAGCAGCGCGTCGAAGTACGAGCGGCGGCCGGAGACGAACCACGACCCCCGCTCGCCGCCCAGCGCGCGGGGCAGGGCGGACGGCATCCCCGACTTCAACGTGAGGCGGCTGGCGAGCACGGACACGCCCATGTCCGCGCTGAACGTGCTGTCGCCCACCTCGCTCTCGATGGTGAGCACGGACGACACGCGCCCCCCGTACTCCGCGCCGAACCCGCCGGAGAGCAGCTCGGCGCGGGCGATGACGTCGGAGTTGAAGACGCTGAACAGGCCGCCCAGGTGGAACGGGTTGAAGACGGGAAACCCGTCCAGCAGGATGAGGTTCTGGTCCGACGAGCCGCCGCGCACGTTGAAGGCGCTGGAAAAGTCGGAGGTGGATACGACGCCGGGGAGCACTTCCACGGCCCGCATGACGTCCGCCTCGCCCAGGCCGGGAAGGATCTTGATCTCGTCGCCGGTGATGACGCGCGTGGTGGTGCCGGCCTCCGTCTCGAAGCGGGTGCGCTCGCGCTGCGTGTCGCGGCGGCTGCGCACCTCCACGGGGTCCAGCACCAGCGCCTGCTCGGCCAGCCGCAGCTCCGTCCGCGCCTCGCCGCCGGCCGTCACCTGCACGGTGGCGCTTACGGACGCGAAGCCCACGCGCGACGCGCGGAGCGTCCACCGCCCCGGCCGCAGCCCGGCGATGCGCCATCCGCCGTCCGCGCCGGAAGCCGTGCGCCGCTCGCCGCCCCCCGCGGCCGGCGTGGCGGTGACCGTCGCGCCCTCCACGGGCTCGCCGGCCGGGTTCAGCACGCGGCCGGCGGCGGCGCCCGTCTCCTGCGCGGCCACGGGGATCGCCGGCAGCACGAGCGCGGCGGCGAGCACGATCCATCCCACGACCCGCCGAAAGCCGCGGCGGGCCTGTCCTTCGCTGGTGCGCATTCAACTCCGATGGGGCAAATCCGGTGGACGCGGGGCCGGTCCTTGCCTACCAAGAGAGGCGGCGGAGGGCACCGTGGCAAGCGCGTTTACCGGCGGGCGGCGTAAAAGGTCCGTCGAAGGCCGTACCAATCGTCTGTGCCCTTGCGGCGCCCGGTGCCGGGGCGGAGTTTGGGAGAAGAGCGACAAGTGCCAAGCGACAAGTGCCAAGTAGAGAATCGACCGTCAGGCCAAGCACTTGGGACTGGGCACTCGTTACTAGGCACTTGGCACTTGGAACTAGTCACTCTCCTCATCATCACATGGTCGGGTTTCCCATGGAGACGTCCACTCGCCGGCTGGTA
>DATING010000028.1:0-6503 GCA_035474555.1 Longimicrobium sp.
GCTCGACGCCAGGGCGACGGCCACCGCCACGTCCCCCGCCGTCTCCGTGAGCCGCAGCCCGCCGACCACGTTCAGGAACACGTCCAGCGCGCCGAAAGCAAGTCCGGCGCGCTTCTCCAGCACGGCCAGCAGCAGCGCCAGGCGCTTGTGGTCGAGGCCCGTGCTTACCCGCTGCGGCGCGCCGTAGCTGGCCTTGGCCGCCAGCGCCTGCACCTCCACCAGCAGCGGCCGCGTCCCTTCCATCGTCGCGACGACCGCCGAGCCCGACGCGCCGCTGTGGCGCTCGCCCAGGAACAGCTCCGACGGGTTGCCCACCGGCGCCAGCCCCGCCGCCGTCATGCGAAAGACGCCGATCTCGTCCACCCCGCCAAAGCGGTTCTTGGTGGCGCGCAGCACCCGGTTGTCCAGCCCGCCCGCGGACTCGAAGTACAGCACCGTGTCGACGATGTGCTCCAGCGTCTTGGGCCCCGCGATGCCGCCGCCCTTGGTCACGTGGCCCACGAGAAAGACCGCCGTCCCCGTCTGCTTGGCGAAGCGCTGCAGCCGCGCCGCGCACTCGCGCACCTGGCCCACGTTCCCCGGCGCGCCCTCCAACTCCGGCGTGTAGACCGTCTGGATGGAGTCGATGAGCAGCACCTGCGGCGCCCCTTCCGCCGCGCGGAGCAGGATGGAATCCAGCTCCGTCTCCGCGAGGAGCGTAACGGCGCCGGCTTCCTCCTCCATGCGGTCAGCGCGCAGCTTCACCTGGTGGGCGGATTCCTCGCCAGAGACGTAGAGCGTCTGGCGCCCCGCCGCCTCCAGGCGCCCCGCCACCTGCAGCAGGATGGTGGACTTGCCGATCCCCGGCTCCCCGCCGACGAGGACGACCGAGCCCGGCACGATCCCCCCGCCCAGCACGAAGTCGAACTCCGCGAGCCCCGTGGCCCAGCGTCCCACCTCCGCGCCCTCCACGTCGCGCAGGCGCACGGGCGCCGCGACGGCCCCCGCCGGGCGCGCGGAGCCCACGCCGGCGGAAGCCTTCGCGCGCTTGGGCGCCGTGGGCTCCTCCACCAGTGAGTTCCACTCGCGGCAGGCGGGGCACTGCCCCTGCCAGCGCGCCGTCTCGTTGCCGCATTCGCGGCAAAAGAACGCCGTCTTCGTCTTCGCCATCCGGATGTCGTTGGGGCGTTTGCGTTCCCGAATCAGCCGGCGCACCCCGCAGGATGGGAACGCGCCGGCAGCCGGTTGTTTTCCTGGGGGAGGCGCTCGACGCACCATCCGTGCAGGGTCTTTGCAGCCGACCGAAGGATCTACTCGCCCGTGCCCGACCGCCGTTGCGCGAGCGCCCCGCCCGCGACCCGTGCAAGCACCTGATCGCGAGGCGCCTTCCGTCACGCCACGACGATCCAGCCCAGGCTTCCCTCTCCTGATCGCGATCGGGTGGATGATGTGGCCGGACGGATATCCGCGCGGCGCCGCCACGATCCTGCCCTTCTCAAAAACACCGATCCCGTCCCCTCGCTGGCAGCATCCTGTCTACCAGGGACAGCACGCCTGCGGACACCGTCCGATTCGCCTCCCGCCGTCGCGATCGCCAGCACTCTGCCCCTGCACGGTCGCCGCCCACGACGAGGAGCCGGCAGTCCGCGCAGGCGGACTTCGTGTATTTGTTGCGGCGAATTCATTCGCTCGGCGCGGGGTGCAGATCGCCCCCCTCTCCCGAGATGCGCGCCGGCCGCGTTTCGCAGCCGCGTCAGGCGTGCGCCGCTTGCTTGCGCGCGCCGACGGACGTCAGCGCGTAGTGCCGCATCTCCGCGATCTGCCCCACGTACGGGCGGATGGCGGCAAAGAACGCCGGGAACTCGGGTCCGCGGCGAAAGCCCTGCATGTGCCCCTCCGGCGAGTCCCACTCGATGCGGAGGATGTACGACCCCGGCGCGTCCACGCACCGCGTGAGCTCGTACGCCAGGCAGTGCGGCGAGGCGTTCAGCGAGGGCGCCGCCTGCGCGTACGCCGCCTCGAATGCCTCGCCCTGTCCGTCTCCCAGCTCGTACCGGATGTATTCCACGATCATCGACCGTTCTCCCGCGGGCGTGGACCTGCGTTGATGCTGCGCGAAGATGCAGGCTAGCAGCCCCGTCCACCAGAGACAATCGCCCGTTCGGGCGAGCCGTGGCTCGGCCGAACGGGCGATGGCGCGCGATTCCGGGCGATCAGCCGCCGAACTCGTCCGACCGGCGCGTGAAGTTCTCGAAGCGCGTGAACTCCTTGTGGAACATCAGGTTCACGGTGCCCGTGGCGCCGTTACGCTGCTTTCCGATGATCACCTCGGCGCGGCCTTCCAGGCTGTTCCCGTCCTTGTCCGTCGGTCCGTGATAGTACTCGGGCCGGAACAGGAACATGATGACGTCCGCGTCCTGCTCGATGGCGCCCGAGTTGTGGCTTACGATCCCGTCCGCCAGCCAGCACGCCGTCTCCGGGACGGTCAGGTCGAAGACCTCTTCCTCGCCCTCCGCCACGACCTCCACCACGCGGTCCCAGAACAGGTCGCTCTCCGCCCACTCTCGCAGCGTGTCGTCCTCCAGCAGCGTCGCGTAGTCTGCCACGACCGCGCGGGAGGGCGCGAAGCGGAAATGGGAGGTGCCGCCGTATGACGTACCGCGCGCCGCCGCCATCGCTCGCTGCGTCACCCCGCGTTCCGCCATCCGCTCGCGCACGTGCTCGAACACTTCACGGGGCAGCGTATCCACGTTCGTGCTCGCGGCCTTGCCCTCCATCGCCTTGCGAAGCCGCTTCACCTGCTCCGCGCGCGGCCCGAACCCGCCGACCGTGTCGATGAATCGGCGCTGGTCCTCGCTCCCGGACACGGAGACGGTGAAGACCGGCTTGCCAAGCTTCTGCTCCTGCTCGCGAGTCCGCGCGACGATCCCCAGCCGCAGCAGCAGTGCCGCCACGTCGTCCGCCAGCGTGGGGCTGCAGGTCGAGAAGAAGATCGAGGACGATCCTCGGCTCCCCGGCTTGCGCGCATGGACGGTCCCGTCCGTGGCCCACAGGTGGCGCAGCAGCAGCGCGACCTGCCGGTCCGAGAACCGGAACACCTCGGGGGGAAGCCGCTTCTCCTGCGAGCGCTGGTTGAAGATGCCCAGCTCGCGCAGCCACAGGTTCACGCCGGCGGGATGCCAGCGGTCGCCGTTGCCGCTCAGCACCAGCTGGTGCCAGTTGCCGCGGCCCGCGTGCCGGTTGACCTGCACACCGAACTCCGTGCGCGCCGCTTCCGCCACGATGGCGCTGTTCTCTTCCGACGCCGTGGTGTAGCGCAGCGGCTGCCCGCTCAGGTAGCTGCCGTCCCCCACGAGATGGCCGAGCAGCGCCACGCGCAGGTCCGGCCACTCCAGCGACTCCGCGGGCTCGGGCACCCGCCGCGCAACGGCCAGCCGGTCGCCCGGCGCGATCTCCGACACGTGCACCCAGCCAGCCGGGCCGCGCAGCCGGTGCTCGGCGGTGGCCCGGATGCGGCGCCCGCTCGCCAGACGGACGCTGAACACGGGCTTGCGGCCCACGGACCAGACCAGGTCGCTCGCCGCCGTAGCCAGCCGGCCTGATCCGGAGACGGTGTGCACCTCCGGCGTGCTCCCCACCAGTTCACGGATGGGCACGCGCCGACCATCCGCCAGCCAGACGATCGTGTCCCCCGTGACACACTCACGCAGGTCCGACATCATCGGGCGCTTGTCGGGGCGCGACTCCACGGCGCGGGACAGCTGCGAAAGCGCCACCACGGGCACCTCCAGCTCCTTGGCGAGCGCCTTGAGTCCCCGCGAGATCTCCGACACCTCCTGCTGGCGGTTCTCCGTCTTGTTGCCGCCCGTCATCAGCTGCAGGTAGTCGACGATGATCATCGACAGGTCGTCGCGGTCGGACTTGAGGCGCCGCGCCTTGGCCCGCATCTCCAGCACGGAGATGCCGGGCGTGTCGTCGATGAAGATGGGCGCCGTGTTCAGGAGCCCCGCCGCCTGCGCCAGCCGCGGATAGTCGTCGTCGCGCAGCCGGCCCGTGCGCACGCGCCCCGCGTCCACCCGCGCCTCGGACGTGAGCAGTCGCTGCACGAGCGAGTCCTTGCTCATTTCCAACGAGAAGAACGCCACGCACTTGCCCTCGGCGATGGCCGCGTGCTGCGCGATGTTCAGCGTGAACGCCGTGTTGTGCACGCACACGTCGTTCGCCACGAAGTTGTGCGTCCCCGGCACGGTCAGGTCGTACACCTGCTTCAGCCCCAGCGGCTCGATGGACACGACCTCGTCCCAGTAGACGTCGCTGTCCGCCATGGCGGCGAGATTCGCGTCCCCCAGCGCCCCGGCGAGGGCCGCCAGCCGGTCGCGGGTCAGGGCGCGCTGGCCCACGTGGATGTTGCTTGCGCCGCGGATCCCCGCCCGCCGCGCCAGCGAGGCCCACGACTCGTCCCCCTTTGCCTCCGCGATGCGCGTCCACACCTCGCGGGGCACCAGGTCGCGATTCGTCTGGTACCGCTTCTCCTCCACGGCCCGCTCCACCCGCGCGACCGCCAGCTCCTTGCCGAAAATGCCGATCTCGCGGACAAAGGTGCGCAGCGAGCGCGCGTCCGTCACGTCCAGCTGCCACGCGTCGCGGCGCCCGCCCGCGTACTTCACCCGGCGCTTCCGCAAGCTGGCGACGATGCCGAAGCGCAGCAGCAGGTGCTGCACCTGCCGGGCGAGCCGCTCGCTCACGCTGGCGTAGCCCACCTGCGCCTGCCCGCTGGCGAGGACCGTCGCCCAGCCATCCGTGGCGAACAGGCGGTTGATGAACCGCGCCAGCAGTTCGCGGCGCAGGGTGAACACGGGCGCCGGAACCTGCTTCTCCGCCGCGCCCTTCCCCCACAGTCCCAGCGCGTCCAGCCACGCCGTCAGCGGATTGCGCTCCGTCTGCGTATCCGCATCGAACTCCACGCCGAGGGCGGCCGACAGCGCACGCCGCTCCGCCGCGCGGGGCACCGTCCGCCCGCGCGCCCAGTGGCTCACGGACGCGGGGCTCACGCCCGCCGCCGCGGCCACGCGCACCCCCGCGCCCCGCTCGCGCGGCATCGCGTCCGCGATCGCCGCCGCCAGCTCCGTGCGGGCGGCCGCCGTCACGGCGGCATCGCGGCGGACGGAGAGGTAGGGCGTCCGCGTGCCGCGCGAATCTTCCCGCGTCGTCGTCACGCCGCCGAACGCCTGCACGGCGGCGTGAAAGTCGTCGCGGACGCGGGGATCGGCGTTGGTGAAGCGCGGGTTGGTCCCCGTCAGCCCGCCGTCGCCGATCAGGTAGCCCAGCAGGTCGACCTCGCACGCCCGCATCTCGCCCGTGCCCTCCACGGGGATGCGGCGGGGGACGGCGACGTGCTGGCCGGCGGCGATCTCGCCCAGCGGCTTCCACCCGCCCACGGTGAGGAACGGGTGCGTCAGCGTCGTCTCGATCTGCCGCCCCAGGCGCGTGGTCACGCGGAACACGGGCTTCTCCCCGTCATCCACGAACGCGCTGGGCTCCGTGATCCCCAGCTTCCAGTCGCCGCCCAGCGTCAGCAGCCGCGCGTGGCGGCGACGGTAGATCACCTCGATGGTGGCGATGCTGCCGTCCTCCAGCACGATCTCCGCGTCGTGCGACAGGCACTTGCCCATGGAGGGACGCGCCGCGACGATCACCAGGTCGCCCTTCTGGAAGCCGGCCGTCATCTCGTCCAGGTCCGTGAAGCCCGTGGGGACGCCCGTGACGGCGGAGCTGTTCTGCGACAGGAGCTCGATGCGCTCCATCGCCGGCCACAGCAGCTCCTTGATCCAGACGAAGCCCTTGCGCTCGTGCGTCTGCGCGATCTGAAAGATGCGGCTCTCGGCCTGGTCCAGCAGCTCGTCGATGTCGCCCTGGTGGGCGTAGGTGTCCTGGATGGTGATGGTGGACGCCTCGATGAGCCGGCGCAGCACCGCCTTTTCGCGGACGATGCGGGCGTGGTACTCGATGTTGGCCGCCGTGGGCACCGCGTCCAGCACCGACGCGATGAACTGCAGCCCGCCCACCGCCTCCAGGTCCCCCGCGTTGCGAAGCTCCTCGGCCAGCGTCACCGGGTCGATGACGTCGCTCCGCTCGAAGATGCGGCGCATGGCCCGGAAGGCCCGCCGGTTCCCCTCGCGGTAGAACATCGTGTCGTCGACGACCTCGATGGCCTTGGTCAGGGCATCGGCGTCGATGAGCATGCCGCCCAGCACGGCGAGCTCCGCCTCCGCGGAATACGGGGCGGAGCGGTCGGCGAACGCGTCGGGAGGCGCGATCTTGGGGACGAACGGGGCGATGGTGGCCATGTACTGCTCAGGCAAAACGTCAAAACATCGTCCCGCCGGGGGCGGGACGGATCGATCAGGAGCTCGGGAGGGTCAGGAAGCGTCCAGCACGTCGCGCGCCCGCTGGAGATCTTCCCAGACGGAGCGGACCCAGGCCGGGTGCCGCAGGCAGGCGGCCGGATGGTAGGTGGGGACCAG
>DATING010000029.1:0-1658 GCA_035474555.1 Longimicrobium sp.
AACACTCCCCATCCCCTCCCATCCCCCCATCCCCGCCCGCTTACGCCAACCCGGCCATCGCCGCGGCGGGGACGGTGCGCGGCACCTCGTCTTCCGGGAACGCGGTGCCGTCGGCGGCTTTCTGGCTGAGCTCGCCCAGCCAGCCGGGGGCATGGTCCGTGTGCGTGTCGTACAGGCCGCGCAGGGTGTCCAGCAGCGCGAGCAGCGCCCGCTCGCGGCGGTCCGGCGGCAGGTCGCGCACCAGCGACGCCAGGGCCGCCGCCACGCCGTCCACCGTGTGCTCCGCCCCCAGGTTGGCCCGCTCGCGCGACAGCCAGTCGAACAGCTTGCGCCGGCTCTTCTGGTAGGGCATGCCGCCCGTGAGGAACTTGTCCAGGCCGCTGGGGCTCATCCCCACCTGCCGCGCCACGGAGCGCAACGATGTGGCCTGCACGCGAATGGTCACCGCCTCGCGCAGGCGGTCGATGGTGGTCTGCGGACGATCGCTCATCTCGCCTTTCCTTGCGTTGCGGATTATCAGCCAAAGTAGACGCCGCTACATATCTACTTTGTCCTCTTTCAGCGCACAAGGGCAGATGCTGTGCGCCTGATGGCGCATGCGGGGCGGTCTACTTCTGGTGTAGACTGGCCGAGGAACCGCGCTTAGAATAGGCCGGAACGCTGGGGCCCGCCCCGGTGCGATCATGCCCCCTCTCAAATCACGCCGCAACCTCATCGGAGGCAGCATCATGGCCGCTCGCGCCCGCCGATCCAACCGTCCCCGCGCCGCCGACTTCACGACGCCGCTCACCATCCCCGGCGGTGCCGTGGGGGGGGCGGACGTGGTGCGCGAGCTGGCGCCGGACGTGGCGCTGCCCGTGTGGCAGACGCTGCGCAGCGTGCTGATGTGGGCCGGCGAGGAGCCCGCCCTGCGCGGCGACCTCTTCGAGCCCTGCGCCATGGAGGAATGGGAGGCCGAGCTGCTGATAGACACCTGGGAGCCCGACGTGCGCTGCCCCCTGGCGGTGCTGGTGGGCGAGCTGGCCAAGGCAGCCGACGCCTCGGCCGAGACCATCGCGCGGACGTGCCTGTGCGTCACCGACTGGGCCCTGGAGCGCGGCCACGTCGCCACCGCGCTCGCCTTTGCCGAGGCCGCCGCCCTCTCGTGGCCGCAGCATGCGCGGTTTTCGTGGATGGTCGGCCGACTGCTGCGCATCCATGGGCGCCGGCGAGAAGCCGAGCAGTGGTTGAAGCGGGCAGCGCGCGCGGCGGTGACGGCAGGAGATTGGGAGGCGCGGGCACTCGCGCTCACCAGCTTGGGCAACGGGTTCTATGAGGTGGGTGATTACCGTGCTTCCATCCGAACGCTGGGCGATGCTTTACGCGTATCACGTAAGCACCGGCTCCGCCAACTCGAAGGTGAGATCCTGCACGACCTGTTCGCCGTCACCATGTGGTCTGGGGATCTGGACCGCGCCGAGCCGCTGGCCTTGGCTGCGATGGAAATCTACCAGCCGGGACATCACCGTCTCACTTCGCTGGCGCATGATGTAGCCGTACTCTGGATCAAGCGCAGAAATTTTTCCCGAGCTTTTGCTGTGCTTCGGGAGCTGCCTGCCTTTTTCGATGTGCCGGGAGATCGTGTGCGCGTCCTCGCCTCATTGGCTCGTGCCGCCGGC
>DATING010000030.1:0-5203 GCA_035474555.1 Longimicrobium sp.
TGCAGTACGCGGACTACGCCGCATGGCAGCGGCGGCTGGTGGACGGCGGGCTCCAGGCGCAGGCGGAGTACTGGCAGGAGATGCTGGCGGGCGCCCCGGAGCCGCTGGAGGTGCCGGCGGACCGCCCGCGTCCCGCGCAGCCGGACCGCGCTGGGGCGCTCGTCCGGCTGGAGCTGGACGAAGAGGTGGTCGCGGCGCTGCGTGCACTCGCATCGCGACAAAATGCGACGCTGTCCACGACGCTGCTGGCGGGCTGGGCGGTGGTGCTGGGCCGGCTGTCGGGGCAGAGGGATCTGGTGATCGGCACCTCCACGGGCAGCCGGGGGCGCGGGGAGGTGGAAGGGCTGATCGGCTGCTTCGCGAACCCCCTGCCGGTGCGAGTGGACCTGTCGGGCTCGCCCACGGCCGCGGAGCTGGTGGAGCGGGTGGAGGCGCGGGCGCAGGGTGCGCGCGCGAACGTGGACCTTCCCTATCAGCGGGTGGTGGAGCTCGTGCGGCCGGACGGCGCCGACGCTTCCGCCACGCCGCTGTTCCGCGCGGCGTTCGCCTGGCGGGACGCACCCGGGAGCGGACCGGAGCTGCCCGGCCTGGAGCCGGTGGCGGCGGCGGAGCCGCGCGCGACGTCCGGGCTCGACCTGTCGCTCGAGCTCCGGGAAGAGGGGGGCGGGGTCGCGGGCGAGGTGGTGTTCGCGACGGCGCTCTTTGACCGCGAGACGGTGGAGCGCTACGCGGGCTACCTGCGCCGGGTGCTCGCGGGCATGGCGGCGGACGAGACGCGGCCGGTGGACCGGCTGACGCTGCTGTCGGACGAGGAGCGCCGGCTCGTGACGGAGGAGTGGAACCGCACGGAGGCGCCGTATCCCGCCGACTGGTATATCCACGAGCAGTTCGAGGCGCAGGCCGGGCGCACGCCGGACGCGGTGGCCGTGGTCTACGAAGACCGGCAGCTGACGTACGGCGAGCTGAACGCCCGGGCCAACCGGCTGGCGCACCACCTCCGCGGCCTCGGCGTCGGCCCCGACGTGCGCGTGGGGATCTGCGTGGAGCGGGAGCCGGAGCTGGTCGTCGCCATCTTCGGGGTGCTGAAGGCGGGGGGCGCGTACCTGCCGCTGGATCCCGGCTATCCGCGGGAGCGGCTGCTGGACATGGTCCAGGACAGCGCGCCGGTGGTGATGCTGACGCAGGGTTCGCTGGCGGGACGGCTCGCGGGGCTGGACGTGCCGTTGCTCGTGCTGGACGAGGACGCGGACTGGTGGGCGCGGCAGCCGGCCACCGACCCGCAGCGCGCGGCGCTGACGCCGGACAACCTGACGTACGTGATCTACACCTCGGGCTCCACGGGGCGGCCCAAGGGGGTGGAGATGACGCACCAGGGCGCGTCCAACCTGCTCCACTGGTACCTGGGCTCCACCGGGATCACGGAGCGCGACGCGGTCCTGGTCGTCACCTCCTTCAGCTTTCACCTGACGCAGCGGAACCTGATGGCTCCGCTGTTCGTCGGCGGCCAGGTGCACCGGGCCGCCGAGCCGTTCGAGCCGCAGCGGATCGCCGCGCTGATCGTCGCGTCGGGCATCACCATGATGAACGTCACGCCGACCGGCTTCCAGGCGCTGGTCGAGGCGGACGGCGGGCGGGCCATCGGCGGACTGCGGATCGTCGTTTTCGGCGGGGAGCCGCTGTACCCGCGGCAGCTGGCGCGGGTGCCGGAACCCCGTCCCGTGTTCCTGAACCCGTACGGTTCCACGGAGGCGACCGGGATCACGTGTCACCACTTTGCCCGGCGGGACCTGGGGAGCTACTCCAGCCGCTCCATGCCGCCGGGGCGGCCGATCGCCAACGCACAGATCTACGTCCTGAACGCGGCCGGAGAGCCGGTGCCGGTGGGGGTGACGGGGGAGCTGTACCTGGGCGGCGCCGGGGTGACGCGCGGCTACCGGGCGCTCCCGGGGCAGACGGCGGAGCGCTATCTCCCCGATCTCTTCGGCACGCAGCCCGGCGCGCGTCTGTACCGGACGGGCGACCTGGGACGATGGCTGCCGGACGGCACCGTCGAGTTCATGGGCCGCGCCGACGCGCAGGTTAAGGTGCGCGGGTTCCGCATCGAGCTGGGTGAGATCGAGGCGCGGCTGGCTGAGCACCCGGCCGTGCACGAGACCGTGGTGGTGGCGCGGGCCCGCGAGGGCGAGGCCGGCGACCCGCGGCTGGTGGCCTACTACACGGGTGAGGGAGCAAGCGCGGCGGCACTGCGCGCGCACCTGGCGGAGCGGCTGCCGGAGTACATGGTCCCGGCCGCGTTCGTCCACATGGACGCGCTCCCCGTGAACCCCAACGGCAAGCTGGACCGCAAGGCGCTGCCGGAGCCGGTGTACGGGCTGGCGGCGGAGGAACGCTACGTGGCGCCGCGGACGCCGACCGAGGAGTTGCTGGCGGGGATCTGGGCGGAGGTGCTGGGCGTCGAGCGCCTGGGCGTGGAGGACAGCTTCTTCGAGCTGGGCGGGCACTCGCTCTTGGCCACGCGGGCGGTGTCGTGGGTCCGCGAGGTGTTCGGGGTGGAGCTGCCGCTGCGGGCGCTCTTCGAGGGCCCCACGGTGGCGGAGATGGCCGGGCGCGTGGAGGACATGCGCCGCGCGGAGCTGCCCGTGCTGCCGCCGGTGGTGCCGGCCGGGCGCACGGAGCCGCCGCCGCTTTCGTTCGCGCAGGAGCGGCTCTGGTTCCTGGACCAGCTGGAGCCGGGGAGTGCCTTCTACAACCTCCCCTTCGCCCTGCGGCTGCGCGGCGCGCTGGACGTGGACGCGCTGGAGCGGAGCCTGGGCGAGATCGTCCGCAGGCACGACGCGCTGCGGACGGTCTTCCGGGAGCAGGGCGGCACCCCCTGGCAGGTGGTCGCGCCGTTCGGCGGCTTCCGGCTGACGGTGAAGGACCTTGCCCATCTCTCCGGGGAAACGCGTGAGGCGGAGGTGCAGCGGGAGCTCGTCGCGGAGAGCACGGAGCGGCCGTTCGACCTTGCGGCGGGCCCGCTCTTCCGGGTGAGCCTTCTGCGCCTGGGTGCGGAGGAGCACGTGCTGCTGCTCGCGCAGCACCACGTCGTCAGCGACGGGTGGAGCATGGGGGTGCTCTACCGGGAGCTGTCGGCGCTGTACGAGGCGTATCGCGAGGGGTGTGAGTCGCCGCTCCCCGAGCTGCCGGTGCAGTACGCCGACTACGCGGTGTGGCAGCGCGAGCAGCTGGAGGGCGCGGCCCTGGAGCGGCAGCTGGCGTACTGGCGCGAGCGCCTGTCGGGTGCGCCGGAGCTGCTGGAGCTGCCGACGGACCGTCCCCGTCCGCCGGTGCAGACGTACCGGGGCGCGACGGTCCCGGTGGAGCTTGCGCCGGAGCTGCTGGAGCGGCTGCAGGCGCTGGGACGGAGCGAGGGGGCGACGCTGTACATGACGCTGCTGTCTGCCTTCGGGGTGCTGCTGTCCAAGTACAGCGGGAGCGATGACGTCGTCGTGGGCAGCCCGATCGCGGGGCGCACCCGGAAGGAGGTCGAGGGGCTGATCGGCTTCTTCGTCAATACGCTCGTCCTCCGGACCGACCTTTCCGGCGACCCGAGCTTCCGTGAGGTGCTGCGGCGGGTGCGCGAGGCGACGCTCGGCGCGTACGAGAACCAGGAGGTGCCTTTCGAGCGCCTGGTGGCCGAGCTGCAGCCGGAGCGGACGCTGAGCCACGCGCCGCTCTTTCAGGTGCTGCTGACCCTGCAGACCGCCGGAGGCGGGGGGCCCGAGCTTCCGGGGCTGCATGCGAGCGCCGTGGAGACGGAGCGCGTGAGCGCCAAGTTCGATCTCTCCCTGGAGCTCCGGGCGACTCCCCAGGGCCTGCGGGGCGGACTCACCTACAGCACGGACCTCTTCGACCGCGGCACCGTCGACCGGATGCTCGGCCACCTGGTGCGGGTGCTGGAGCAGGCTGCCGCCGACGCGGACGTGCGCCTCTCGCGCCTGGCGCTCGCCGGGCCGGAGGAGCGTGACCGGGTCGTCGTGGAGTGGAACCGGACGGAGGCGGAGTATCCGCGGGACGCGAGCATCCACGCGCTGTTCCAGGCGCAGGCCGGGCGCACGCCCGACGCGGTGGCCCTGGTCTGGGGCGCGCGGGAGATGACGTACCGGGAGCTGGACGCGCGTGCCAACCGGCTGGCGCACCACCTGTCCGCGCTGGGCGTGGGGCCGGAGAGCCGCGTGGGGCTGCGCCTGGAGCGGAGCCTGGAGAACGTGGTCGCCACCCTCGGCGTGCTCAAGGCTGGCGGCTGCTGCATCCCCGTGGACACCAGCTACCCGGCCGAGCGGATAGAGCTCATGCTGGCCGACTCCGCCGTCCGCGTCCTGCTGAGCGACGCAGAGCTCGACGTCCCGGGTCTCCACGTCATCCATCTCGTCCAGGCGGCGGAGGGGCTCGCCGCCGGGCCGGATCACGCGCCGCCGGCGAACGCGTCGGCGGGGAACCTGGCCTACGTCTTCTACACCAGCGGAAGCACGGGGCGGCCCAAGGGCGTGATGATGGCGCACCGCGAGGTGGTGCAGTACGCGGCCTGCCTTCCCGAGACGATGCCGATGGGCCCCGGAGACCGGGTCGCGCAGGCGTCCAACGTGAGCTTCGACGCCGCGGTCTTCGAGATCTGGGGCGCGCTGCTGAACGGGGCCGCGCTGGTGGGCATCGACCGCGACGTGCTGCTGTCGGCGCCCGCGCTGGGGCGGACGCTGCGCGAGCAGCGGATCACGCACCTCTACCAGACGGCGGCGCTCTTCAACCAGCACGTGCGGGAGCAGGTGGACGTCTACGCCGGCCTGCGCCAGCTGGTCTTCGGGGCCGAGGCGGTGGGGACGGAGAGCGTGCGCCGGATGCTGCGCGAGGGGAAGCCTGCCCGCGTGCTGCACGAGTACGGGCCCACCGAGGCGACCGTGTGGTGCACGCTGGAGGTGGTGGAGGAGGTGGCGGAGGACGCGCCCACGGTGCTGATCGGCAGGCCGATCCCGAACGCGCGGGGCTACGTGCTGGACCCGGCGGGCGAGCCGCTCCCGGCGGGCGTCCCCGGCGAGCTGTGCATCGGCGGGGAGGGCGTCGTGCGCGGCTACCTGGGCCGGCCGGGATTGACGGCCGAGCGCTTCGTCCCGGACCCGTTCGCGGCGGAGCCCGGCGGGCGGATGTACCGCACCGGCGACCGGGCGCG
>DATING010000031.1:0-6882 GCA_035474555.1 Longimicrobium sp.
TGCCCTTGAGCAGGAATTGGCTGACGTACGGGCCCACCTGCTCGCCGGGAAAGATGCCCCGGAACAGGGTCTGCGCCGTCACGGGCACCGTGCCACCGAACCGCGGGAACTCGCTGTTCAGGGATTCGATGGCCGCCGCCGCGCCCGTGTCGGTGTCGTACTGCGAGAACGGCACGTCGCGCAGGGCCGCCATCCAGTACAGCTCGCCCATCTCGTGCGCCGCGATGTCGCTGTCAAAGCGGGGCGCGGGCGAAAGGGTGCGCTCCTGCGCGTCCGGCCCCTCGATGTCGAACGCCAGCCCGGCCTGCGGGTTGGTGAGCTTCACCGGCACCCCGACCGGCCCCAGGATGATCTCCTCGAAGTCGTGGTCGTCGCGGCTCTCCAGCGCGCGCAGCAGGCTGGCGTACGACGCCGGGTCCGGGTCGCCCAGGTCGTCGTGCCGCAGGCTCTTGGAGTAGTTGCCCACGAGCGGACGGGTCGGGTAGTTGACCTCGTCGTTGTTGTTCATGTGCTCGTCGTGCCGGCGCTCCGCCGCCACCTGCGCCGCCTGTACGCGGACGTCGCGGGCCGAGAGGCGCCGCTCTTCCACCTGCCGCACGAGCCCCGTGTTCTGCACGTTGAAGTTGTCCAGCACCGCGAAGCCCGGGTACGCCACGGCCCCGTACGTCCCCGCGCCCGTCGCCAGCTTCACCGCCGTAAGGGTGATGGGGTTCGCCGCCCGCGCCACCGTGTTCCACTCCGTGCCGTCCGGCGAGGTCTCCCAGTAGGTAAAGCCACCGCGCTCGCGCAGCCGCAGCCAGCGGTGCAGCCGCTCGTCGTACGGAATGCTCTCCTGCACCGTCGCCACGCCCGCCACCTCGGAGATGGCTACGAGCATGCCGCCGAGCTCCACGGCCAGATAGATCTCGTTGGGTCCGTCGATGCGCGCGGACAGGTACGTGGTGGTTCCCACGGTCGCGGAGAGCGCCTGCACCACCTCCACGAAGACCTGTGACGCCGTGAGGTCGTACGTGGTGACCGAGTCGTAGTAGCTGAACTCCGGGGTCGCGATGTTGGGCCGCGGACGAATCTCCAGCCGCCCGTTCACTTCGCGGATGCGCTGCCCCGCGGAGACGCTGTCGCCTCCCACCACCCACTTCGTCGTGTCCGGCTGGTCGTCGTTGAAGTTGTCGACGAGCGTATGTGCCTTCGCCATCGTCCTGCTCCTGCCAGGGGTTTCCGCCCGTCCCGCCGCGGATGCGCAGGGGACGCCGATGCCGGGCGCTGTGCCGGCGTGGCCTGGCTGGCCATCTCTCTCTCCGTCAATCTTGCCCGATCTGCCGATCTGCCGATCTGCCGATCCGCCGATCCGCCGATCCGCCGATCTGCCGATCCGCCGATCCGTCCATCCCCGGACACGAAAGGCCCCGGCCGGCGCTGTGCCGGCGGGGGCCTCGTCGGGTCCCGGATTGATTCGATGTCGATCATCCTCCCGCGGCGGCGCACGGATGCGCCGCCGCGTCCATCCTCCTCGCCGCCTCAGACGACGACAGGCACCACCGTGCCGTCGAAGATGCGGATGCGCTGCCCATCGAACTTGGTGAGTTCGAAGAAGGCATCGTCCTCGTTGAAGCCCAGCGACATCTCCTGCAGCAGCCCGATGGCGATGGCCTCGCCCAGGGGCAGCGACTCCGTGTAGTCTGAGCGCCAGTGCACGCCCGCGCCGTTGCGGAACAGGGCCACGTTGCCCGCCAGCTTGTTCAGCTCGCCGCCCACGGTCATCTGCGCGGCGTCCGTGCCGGCGTACGGGACGAGCGTCAGGCCGTCGGCGCTGGCCTGCCGCGGGTTCTCGAAGGCCTTGCTCTCATCGAAGAACGCCTTGAGGATGGTGGCGCACGCACCGGAGCCCGTGGCGTGGCCTGCGGCGTACGCCGGGTGCGTGGGCGCACCCTCGGGGTAGGCCTGCCGCAGCAGGTAGTTGCCCGTCCACAGCGACCCCGTGGGCCCCACGTACGGCGCCAGGCCGCCGCCGCTCTGCAGCGAGTCCACGATACTGTCGTGCAGCGGGTACGTGCGCGCGCCGCTGACGTGGTTGTGCACGCGGCCGCCGTACTCCTCCGGACGCAGGCGCCGGTGCACGCCCCACTTTTGCCACCACGTGGCCCGCAGCGCGCGCCCCAGCACCTCCGACAGCGCCTGCAGCAGGTGCGGGGGGCCAAAGGTGGCGAACGGCGACTGCGTCCGGCTGTCCATGGCCATCCCCGGCGGGTCGTACGGATTGCCGGGGTCCTTGGGAAACTCCCCGTCGATCTGCGGCCGCCCCGTGGCGCTCGCGGCCAGCAGCTGGTCGCCCTCCGGCTCCGACATCAGCAGCCACGCGGCGTTGTAGAACGCGTCCACCACCTGGTCAAAGTGCACGAACGTGGCGCCGTCGCGCAGGGTGTGGATGAACACGCGGGTGTCCTCGAACTCGTCCATCCCCCGCCGGTCCACCCCGTTCTGCACGGCCAGCCACACGTCGAAGCCGCCCATCCAGTTGCGTCCGCTGCGCGCGGGGCGCAGTCGCTGGTCGATGGTACGGGCGCCGTACGAGATGAAGCCCTCGTCGGCGTCGCGGCCGAATCCGTCCAGCTTGCGGGGATCGGCGTTCCCCTTGAGCAGGAACTGGCTCACGTACGGGCCCACCTGCTCACCCGGGTAGATGCCGCGGAAGACGTTCTGCGCCGTGACCGGCGCCGTGCCGCCGAACCGCGGGAACTCCGTGTTCAGGGAGTTGATGGCCGCGGTGATGACCGGGCTTGACCCGTAGCTGGTGAATGGGACGTCGCGCGCCAGCCCCATCCAGTACAGTTCGCCCATCTCGTGCGCCGCCACCTCGCTGTCGAAGCGGGGCGCGGGAGGGATGGTGCGCTCCTGCGCGTCTGGCCCCGCGATGTCGAAGGCCAGCCCCGCCTGCGGGTTGGTGAGCTTGAAGCGCTTCGTGTCAGGCGGAAGAATGCCGAGGGTGATCTCCTCGAAGTCCGCCGGGTCTTCGCTCTGCAGCGCGCGCAGCAGCGTGGTGTACGAGCCTGGCTCGGGGTCGCCCAGCGCGTCGTGACGCAGCCCCTTGGTGTAGTTGCCGATGAGGGGCTGGCCGGGGTAGTTGGCCTCGTCGTTGTTGTTGGCGTGCTCGTCGTGCGGGCGCGCCGCGGCCACCTGTGCCGCCTGCACGCGCACGTCGCGGGCGGCGCGGCGGCGCTGCTCCACACGGCGCGCGAGCGGCGTGTTCTGCACGTTGGCGTTGTCCAGCACCGCGGTGCCGGGCGCGGGCGTGGCGGTGACCTCCTCCGCGCCCAGGTACAGATGCACCGCCGTGAGGCTGATGGGGTCGGGGGCCTGGGCGAGCACTACCCAGGTGCAGCCGTCCGCCGACGTTTCCCAGTACGTGGTCCCCGTCCACTCGCGGACGCGCAGCCAGCGGTGCACCGCCGGATCGTAGGCGACCCGCGCCAGGACCGTCGTCACGGCCGCGATGATGTACGTGGCCTCCACCCCGCCGTTCTGGATCCAGAGGTTCACGTTTCCCCCCAGCCCCAACAGCGCGATGCCCGTGCGCACGTCGGGACCGGTGGCGGCGCGGACCACCTCCACGGCAAAGCTGGATTCGGTGACGTCGTACGGGACGGGCGTGTAGTAGACGTAGGTGCCCGGCTGGTTGCTGCGGGGCCGGACCTCGACCCGGCCGTTGGTCTCGCGGACGAAGTCGCCCGGCGGCGATACCGCCCAGAGCGCGGTGTTGGTCTGGTCGTCGTTGAAGTTGTCAACGAGCGTATGTGCCTTCGCCATGGGATCACCCGTTGGTGAAGGTGCGTGCCGCGGTGCGGCAGGCGAGGTCTCGTCCGGCGGCGTTCGCCCCGGGAAGGACCGATGGAGGGGAGGCGCGCCGCGCCTTCCCGGTCTTCAGCATCTCCCAGCATGGGATGCGGACGCGGAGCCGGCCGCGCCCGCATCCCATGCCGGCTCGTCAGACGACCACCGGCACCACCTTGCCGTCGAAGATGCGGATGCGCTGCCCGTCGAACTTCGTGAGCTCGAAGAAGGCATCGTCCTCGTTGAAGCCCAGGGACATCTCCTGCAGCAGGCCGATGGCGATGGCCTCGCCCAGGGGCAGCGACTCGGTGTAGTCGCTGCGCCAGTGCACGCCCGCCGCGTCGCGGAAGAGGGCGACGGTGCCGGCCAGCTTGTTCAGCTCGCCGCCCACGGTCATCTGCGCCGCGTCCGCGCCGGCGTACGCGATGAGCGCCGTGCCCGTGGAGTTGGCCTGCAGGGGGGCCTCGATGGGCGCGGTGTCGTCGAAGAACGCCTTGAGGATGGTGGCGCAGGCCCCCGACCCCGTGGCGTGCCCCGCGCCGTACGCCGGGTGCGTGGGCGCGCCCTCGGGGTACGCCTGCGGCAGCAGGTACGTAAAGGCGAAGCGCTCGCCCTCGTCGCCGAAGTACGAGTTCAGCCCGCCCGTCAGCAGCGAGTTCTTGATGCTGACGTGGATGGGGTAGTCGCGCCGGCCCTGCAGCCAGTTGTCCACCCGCCCGCCGAACTCCTCCGGCCGCAGGCGGCGGTGGACGCCCCACTTCTGCCACCACACGGACCGCAGCGCCCGGCCCAGCACCTCCACCAGGGCCTGCAGCAGGTGCGGCGGGCCAAAGGTGGCGAACCCCGACTGCGTGCGGCTGTCCAGCGCCGTGCCCGGCGGGTCGTACGGGTTCCCCTGGTCCTTGGGGAACTCCAGGTCGATCTGCGGCCGCCCCGTGACGCCCGGCTGAAAGGACAGCTGGTTGCCCATGGGCTCCGACATCAGGATCCACGCGGCGTTGTAGAACGCGTCCACCACCTGGTCGAAGTGCACGAACGTGGCCCCGTCGCGCAGGTTACGGATGAAGCGGCGCGTGGTGTCGAACATGTCCTGGCCGCGCATGTCGGCCCCGTTCTGCGCGTTGAGCCAGCTGCCGAAGTCCATCAGCCAGTCGGTGCCCGCCTCCGCCGTGATCTGCCGCTGGTCGATCGTCCGCGAGCCGTAGGAGATGAAGCCGTCCGCCGCGTTGCGGCCCTGGCCCGCCTGCCGGCGCGGGTCCACGTTGCCCCGCACCAGGAACTGGCTCACGTACGGCCCCACCTGCTCGCCGGGGTAGATGCCGCGAAAGACGTTCTGCGCCGTCACGGGCGCCGTCCCGCCGAACCGCGGGAACTCGCCGTTGAGCGAGGTGATGGCCGCGGTGATGATCGGATCGCTGCCGTAGCTGGTGAACGGCACGTCGCGCGCGACGGCCATCCAGTACAGCTCGCCCATCTCGTGCGCCGCCACCTCGCTGTCGAACCGCGGCGCGGGCGGCATGGTCCGCTCCTGCGCGTCCGGGCCCTCGATGTCGAACGCCAGCCCGGCCTGGGGGTTGGTGAGCTTGAGCCGCGTGGCGTCCGTGGGGATGATACCCAGGGTGATCTCCTCGAAGTCGCCCGGGTCCTCGCTCTGCAGGGCGCGCAGCAGCGTGGCGTACGAGCCCGGCTCCGGGTCGCCGAACGTGTCGTGCCGCAACCCCTTGCTGTAGTTGCCGATGAGGGGCTGGGCGGGGTAGTTGGATTCGTCGTTGTTGTTGGCGTGCTCGTCGTGCCGGCGCGCTGCCGCCACCTCCGCTGCCTCCACGCGCACGTCGCGGGCGCTCAGCCGCCGCTCTTCCACGCGCCGCGACAGCGACGTGTTCTGCACGTTGAAGTTGTCGAAGACGGCCACCCCCGGCGCGGCGACCGGGCTCGACGTCCCCGCGCCGAAGATCAGGAACACGGCCGTCACGGTCACGGGGGGCGGCGTCCGGCTCGCCAGCACCGTCCACTCCGTCCCTTGCGGAGACGTTTCCCAAAACAGCGTGCCGCCCTGCTCGCGCAGGCGCACCCAGCGGTGCCGCGCGGCGTCGTAGGGCACCGTGGCTACCGCCGTGAAGGTCCCCGAGATGGAGTACGAGGCGACCAGCTGTCCGCCGCTGACCCCAATGGCCACACTGTCGCCCGTACTGACGAACGCCGACAGGTAGGTGTCCGCGTCCGCGTGCGCCACGAGTGGCCGCACCAGCTCCAGGCGGGCCTCGGAGGCCGTGAGATCGTACGTGGTGGCGGACGAGTAGCTGAAGTACGAGTTGCCCACCTGGTTGCCGGGCGGCCGGATCTCCACGCGCCCGTTCACCTCGCGGATGACCTCGGGTCCCGCCGTGGTGACCGTCCACCGGCCGGTGGGGTTGGTAGTCGCGTGGTACAGGTCGATCGCGTTGTCGTTGAAGTTGTCAACGAGCGTATGTGCCTTTGCCATGGGATGCTCCCTTTGGCGAAGGTGCGTGCCGCGGTGCGGCAGGCGGGGTCTCGTCCGGCGGCGTTCGCCCCGGGAAGGACCGATGGAAGGGAGGCGGGGAGCGCGTCCCTGGAGGGTAGGTGCAATCCGCCGCGCACTCGTGCACGAACGCGAAAAGGCCCCCGTCCGGCGTTGTGCCGGCGGGGGCCTCGGAGGTCCCGGCTGTCTGGTCGTATCTGCCGCGGTCTCTGCCGCGGCGGGAGGAGGATTAGGATCAACCCCATCCTTTTGCGTCGCGTCTTGATCTAAGAATAGGCTTGCGGCGGGTCCCTGTCAATCCATCCGCATCAACCGCTGCCCCGTGGACGCGCGGACCGGACTGCGGATAAAAGGCGCACGGCGGATCAGGTGACCGATCCTCTTGGCACGTTCCGTCCGATACCCCCGCGGTGCGAAAATCCACCCTCGCCGCCAAGTCGCAGGCTATTCCCTATTCCCTATTCCCTGTCTCTCTCCGTCCCTCACGGCTGCTTCGCCGGCACCTCCACGATCGTCCGCCCGCCGGGATCCGTCGCGGCGGCCCGCGCGCGGCC
>DATING010000032.1:0-3124 GCA_035474555.1 Longimicrobium sp.
ATGTCGGCCTTCGCCCAACGCCGTTTATTTAGACGCGTCTGGACCCTCAAGGTGATGGGGGGCGCCTCAACAGTGCGGCACCGAGTTCAGGCTTCGGCCGCGAGATATGCGTCAAGCCAACAAAGTAAACGGCATTGGGCCTTCGCCGACAGCCCGTGCCCCCGCGTCCGATGTGCACCGGAGCGTAGTTCACGCAGTTGAAGCCTCGTTCGGCGAGCGCAGCGAGCCGAGACGGGGCTTACCGCTTTCCCAGCGGCGGCTTTAGCCGCTCAGGACGGGTGCCCGCTCCTCGTCTGGGGCTCTCCCCGCCGCTCACCCGGTACGGAGCCGGTGAATGGCTCCGGCCGAAGTTCACGCAGTTGAAGCCTCACGCAGTTTGTGAGGCTTTCCGCAGTTGTTGCGGCGGCTTTAGCCGCTCAGCCCCGGCGCCCGCCTCCCTCCACGATCCCTGTGAGCCGCCGTTGCCGCCCGGCGTTGCGGCGGAACGACGTCGCCTGCTAATCTGCTAGCAGTCCATCACATCTCTCCCTGCAATCCACTCGTGCGATGATCCGTTCCCTCGTGCGCGGGGCCGCCGTGCTGGCGGTCGTGGCGGCGTGTGCCCCGGCGGCCGCGCAACAGGCGGCGCCGCGGCCCGGCTTCGACCTGTCCGTCCGCAACATCATGCGCGGCACCGACCTGGTGGGTCGCTCGCCGGACCAGGTGCGCTTCAGCGCCGACGGCCGCTGGGTCTACTTCCGCTGGCGCCAGCCCCAGGCGACCGACACGGCCTCGCACGTGTACCGCGTGGCCGTCCGCGGCGGCGCGCCGGAGATGCTGCCGGACTCCGCGGCGGACTGGGTGTTCCCCGGCCAGGGCGAGGGCGGGTGGAGCCGCGACCGCACCCGCCGCGCCTTCGAGCGGTTCGGCGACGTGTTCGTGGTGGGTTCGGACGGGCGCGAGCGGCGCATCACCCAGACGCCCGGGCGCGAGCTGTCGCCGGAGCTGTCGCTGGACGGCCGCACCGTCTTCTGGATGAGCGGCACCAACCTGTACGCCGCGCCCGTGGAAGGCGGCACCGTGCGCCAGCTCACGGACCTGCGCCTGGAGGCCGCGCCCCGCGACCCCGCGCGCGACAGCCAGCGCGGCATTCTCCGCGAGCAGCAGACGGAGCTGTTCGACGTCGTCCGCGACCGCGAGGAGCAGCGCCGGCGCGCGGAGCGGCTGGACTCGCTGCGCAACCCGGTGCGCCCCGTGTTCATCGGCCGCAACATGCGCATCTCCTTCTCCGACGTGTCGCCGTCCGGCCGCTACCTGCTGCTGACGGTGGCCGAGCGGGTGGAGGGCGCGCAGGAGACGGTGGTGCCGTTCTGGGTCACGGAGAGCGGATACACGGAACCGCGCAACGTCCGGCCCAAGGTGGGCGACGTGGAGGGGACGACCCGCGCGGCCCTGCTGGACCTGCAGACGTCGCGGCTCACCTGGATCCAGCCGGACAGCGCCCACGCGGCCCGCAAGGTGACGCTGACGGGGATCGGCTGGGCGCCCACGACGGACCGCGCGCTGCTGACGGGGCAGCCGGCGGACTACACCAATCGGTGGATCTACACGGTGGGGCCGGACGCGAAGCCGCTGGTGGTGGACGAGCTGCGCGACACGGCGTGGGTGGGCGGCCCCGGCATCAACACGGCGGGCTGGGTGTCGGACGACCGCGTGTACTTCATGTCCGAGCGGTCGGGGTGGGCGCACGTCTACACGGTCCCCGCCACGGGCGGCGAGGCCACGCCCGTCACGCAGGGCGCGTGGGAGGTGCGCGAGCTGGAGCTGTCGCCCGACCGCCGCACCTTCTACCTGACCACGAGCGAGACGCATCCCGGCGAGCAGGCGCTGTACGCGGTGCCGGTGACGGGCGGCACGCGCCGGCGCATCACCCCGCTGGAGGGATGGACGGAGGCGACGGTCTCGCCGGACGCGCGGTGGCTGGCGCTGCTGCACTCCACGGCCGACACGCCGCCGGAGCTGTACCTGATGCCCAACGAGGCCGGCGCCCGTCCCCGCCAGGTGACGGAGTCGCGCACGGCCGAGTTCAAGGCCGGGCCGTGGATCCGCCCCGAGGTGGTGAGCTTTCGCGCGCAGGACGGGCAGATGATCTACGCCCGCATCTACCGTCCCCGCGACCTGGGAGCGCAGGCGCACGGCGGCGGCGTGCTCTTCGTCCACGGCGCGGGGTACCTGCAGAACGCGCATCGCGGGTGGAGCACGTACTTTCGCGAGTACATGTTCAACCACCTGCTGGCCTCGCGCGGCTACACGGTGATGGACGTGGACTACCGCGGCTCGGCGGGGTACGGCGCGGCCGTGCGCACGGGCATCTACCGGTACATGGGCGGCAAGGACCTGAGCGACCACGTGGACGCGGCGCGGTGGATGGTGGCCAACGAGGGCGTGGATCCCAGCCGCGTGGGGCTGTACGGCGGCTCGTACGGCGGGTTCATCACCCTGATGGGGCTGTTCACGGAGCCCGAGACCTTCCGCTCCGGCGCCGCGTTGCGCTCCGTGACGGACTGGGCGCACTACAACCACCCGTACACGGCCCGCATCCTGAACCTGCCGCAGGAAGACACGCTGGCCTACCGCCGCTCGTCGCCCATCTACTTTGCCGAGGGGCTGCGCGGCGACCTGCTGATGGCGCACGGCATGGTGGACGTGAACGTCCACTTCGCCGACATCGTGCGCCTGTCGCAGCGGCTCATCGAGCTGGGCAAGACCAACTGGGAGCTGGCCGTGTATCCCGTGGAGGACCACGCCTTCGTGCGCAACGACTCGTGGGCGGATGAATATCGCCGTATCTACGAGCTTTTCGAGCGTACGCTGCGGCCCGGCTCGCCGCCGCTTCCTGCCTCCAATCCGCCGGAGAACGCGACGGCCACAGCAGGCGGATGAGGTAAATGAGCGGCGGGCGCGAGCCCGCCGCTTCTTTTTGGATTTGTGGATGGCAACGCTACGAGGCCAATAGGTAGCAGTTCCTGCCCCCGATGCATCTCCTGGTACGATTTTCATTCCGTCGCAGGCTTTGGGGCGCGGCGCTAACCAGTTGCACTGGGGTGACTTAGCCTTTGCTTCGAAACATTTTATTAAGGAGCAT
>DATING010000033.1:0-2587 GCA_035474555.1 Longimicrobium sp.
GCCGGGAGTGCCCGAAGTCCGTGACCGAACCCGCAAGGGACGGAGCGGCCGAAGGCGAGCTCGGTGACTGGGGCGAAGTCGTAACAAGGTAGCCGTAGGGGAACCTGCGGCTGGATCACCTCCTTTCTGGAGCGACGAGTACGTGAGCCGACGGTCCTCGGACCCGGTGCTCTCAGAAAGTGCTCGCAGGTCGACCTGCACAGACATCCCGACATCCCTGGTTGGCTAGGGCCTGTAGCTCAGTTGGTTAGAGCGCACGCCTGATAAGCGTGAGGTCGGCCGTTCGAATCGGCCCAGGCCCATCTGTAAAGTAAGCCGCAGCAAGCACTTAGCTTGCTGCGGCTTTCTCGTTTCAGTTTGGAGTGCCCTGTTTAGTGCCCATTCTAGTGCCCGATTTTCCGATCCGGGACGCTTCACGCTGCCTGCTCGTTTCGGGCGGCGAGGTGGGCCTGCATCCGCCGGAGCGTTTCGCCGCGCGCGTCCGTCTGCTCCCCCGTCCTCAGCCTTCCGATGGTACGGTAGGCGATCCCGGTGGCTTCCTGCACCGCCCTGCTGCTCAGGCCCGCGACCGTCGCGAGGAATCCGCGGATCACTTCGCGGCGCTGTTCCATCTCCATGCGGTCCCGCTCGGGCTTGGGCACCGCCGCCCGCGCGGCCGCGGCGGAGTCCTCCTTGGTCATCTGATCGACCGCCGCGCGGATCTCGGGCATGTGGAGGTACGACTCGATGCGAAACGCGAACGGGTCCAGCCGCTCCTTGCGGCGCGAAACCCGCGCGTACACGCGCTCGATCATCTTGGAGCTCCCAGAGTGCCCTACCTCCTGCCGCACCATCTCCGTGGTGACCGGTCGCCCCTCATCCAGAGACAACAGACGATGCGTGATGTACGAGACGCGCAGCGTGCGGCTCCTGAGTCGGCGGGCGGGCAAGCCGACGCGCCGTGCGATCGCGTCGAATGCCTTCCGCGCATCGCCCACACGCCCGCCGGTGCGATCGGAGACGAACAGGGGAGCGTCCTTCTGGAAGATCCGGCCAGTGCGCACCAGGTAGGCCTGCAGGATCTCGCCGAGCTGCCGATGTAGTGGCATGGTTCGGTCCGAGTCCTCAGTCTTGGTACCGGGGACCTCCAGGTACTCGTCGGCGAGGTGGACGTGTCCCACGTCCATGCGCCGGGCTTCGTCATCGCGGCATCCGGTGAGAATCATGAATGCCAGGAGTTCGTAGGCGCAGGTAAGCGGCTCACGGCCGCTGTGCTCGCGCAACGGGTCGTACGTACGCGCGGACTCCAGTGCGAGCGCCAACTGCGGAGGCTCGAGCCACTCCGTGCGGCTCTTCGGGACGGGCGGCTTCTTGAGCAGCCCGGCGACGGGGTTTGCCCCGGACGGGAGGATCCCTTCGGAGACAGCCCGGCGGAACAGCAGGCTCAATGCGTTCAGGTGGTGCCGGATGTGCGAGTTTCCGAACGGACCCTGCTTGCCTCCTCTCGCGGCGCGGCGACCCGAGCGACCCTTCGCGGCCTGCTCCCGCCGGTTCCTCTCCCACGCCCAGCATTCGTCCGAGCCAAGCCACGTCACGTAGGCCTGAACATCCGGCGCGCTGATGCCGGCGAGGTTCCGAGGAGAGCGGAGCCCCTGGTGCTTCTCCCGCTCCTCGGGAGTAGCGCTCTCCACCTGAAGGACGTCGAAGAAGTAGATGGCGCGATCCAGCATGAGCGCTGTGGCGTCGAGCCACTGCTCCGAGTTACTGCCCTCCTTCTCCAGCACGCTAAGGTGCCGCGCCGCATACGTCGCCAACTCGGCGCCCCGGTCCAGGCCGTGAAGGGCCGCATGGCGAGCAGCCTCGGTCTCGCGTCGATGGGCCTCCGCTGCGCGGGTCCGCTCGGCGACGCGTTCCGTCTGCAGCGTATCGAGCAGGTCCTGCGCGAGCTCCTTCGCGATCACCGGGTCCGTGGTGGCGCGCGTTTCACCCGGCGGTATCAGCGCTACCTGCCTGGGCCCGCCCCACCTCCGGAGGTCCACGTATGCACGCCGCACTCCCCCCTTCTGGGAGCGCCACTGAATCCGAACATCGTTGCCTTTAGCCATCGAGCAATCTCTTTCTCGCCCAGACGGGAGGATGTCTCGCCACGGCGTTTTCACCGGGGCGTCGCCTGTGCCCAGCAGTCCCCACCCGGCCGATCGTGGCAGGCGAGGAGTCAGGGGGTTGTAGTGGGAGTTCTAGTTCACCCGCGCGCGAAAGGGCCGCGATGGAAAATCGTTCCATCCCGTTTGGTACCCCGGACGCGGATGAGAGGCGGTCGGCCAGAGCGTGGTTTGATCGCGCGCGAGGCCATGCTTGCCCGACCAAGCTGCCCTGGCCTTTTCTCCTCGGGGGTCCGAAGGATTGGGAAACTCGACTGCTTGGGCAGCTCAGGCTAACCTAAGCTAAGCCAAGGGGCTGTCGCCCGGTGGGCAACATCATGGCCGAGGCGAACGACCTGATCGGCGCGTTCCGCAGGCCACGCCCGGAAGCACGACGACGGCTGGAGCGGCTGATCCGTCCACCAGGGCCAAGGGGTTTACGCAGGATAAAATACGTGCTAATCTTG
>DATING010000034.1:0-4941 GCA_035474555.1 Longimicrobium sp.
ATCGGGTCCAATGGCAACGAGGCCTCCTGGCTGAAGTGGCTGCGCACAAGCTATAAGTGCGGCCGGGTGGATGCGGGAACGCCGTTAGCGCGCCAATGCGTTGCACCAAGCTGCTGAACGGGGGCCTTGAATCTCGGCTCCCTTTCAGGTTGCGATGGCGGGGGATGGCCAAGCCGGCGTGAGGCGACGGACCAGGGCTGCAGCTGGCCTCGGATGCAGTTCCTTCGCTGCGGGGGCTGGGCCAGATTCGTGCTAAGCTGGAGGCCCTTCTGCTTGTTTGTGGATTTTGTAGGATGGTGGCGCACCTCCGGATCGCTGGTTTTAAACCGAAGACCACCGCGTACCACCAAGATCGGCAATCGGCCGTTCCCCGCCCGTACCATGCCGCCGGTGATCGGCAGAGGCTCCTCAACCGCTCGAGTCGCACAACTTCGGCTTGGCTGAGCGCTATCCATTATGAATCGAAACAACGGAGGATCTGGAATCTGCGCGCTATGTCTCGGGGCTGGCAAACTCCAGCACTCGCACATCGTACCAGAGTTCTTCTACGCGCCTGTGTACGACGATAGCCACACCTTCAAGGTGGTGTCGCAAGGTACGAAGGATGTGAGCGCGAAGAGCAAGCAGAAGGGGATGCGTGAGTATCTTCTCTGTCGTGCCTGCGAGCAGCATTTATCGAAGTTCGAAACGTATGCCGCGGGCCTGCTGAGGAGGATTGATGAGGCTGTGGTCAATGGGGCGAAGGGCGGCGTTCAGATGCGGTTTGACCCGAAGGCGTTTCGACTATTCGGATTGTCGCTACTCTGGCGTATGGGGATCGCCAGGACCCCGATGTTCGACCAGGTGAGGTTAGGACCTCATGCCGAACCGATTCGCTCGATGATAGCTGCCGGCGACCCTGGCTCTGCTTCCGAGTACGGGTTCCTGATCGGACGGTCGGAGCTTACCAATGTCCAGGGATTTCCGATCATCGCGCCGGTCGCATTACGAGGGGTGGACCGGCGCAGGATGTACCGATTGGGTGCGCTCGGCTATAACTGGGACTTCTATGTCGATTCACGCTTGAAGAGTTTAGGAGAGAACATTCCGTTCCTCGGCTGTGATGCGATCATCCGCGTTCCATTGTTTCCGCCCACCCGGCTGGAGTTCAGAGCTAGGAAGCGATAGTGCCAACTCTGGATGTGACGGCGGACGAGTTCGCGGAAGGACCGCCGGACCACCCGGCGTGATGGGACGCGAGTCGCACTGCGCGAATCATGCCTGCCGCCGTATTCGCCGCAGTCCCAATCCGGAGCAGGACAGCGCCAATGAGATTTCCCAGGGCGGAGGCGCGCTCCACCTCTAGCGATCAGCGCCGAGCCCGCTGAACGCGAAGTTCAGCAACGAGCGTCGTCAAACCGGATTCGCCGGTCATGGGAGGCCGCCGCCCCCTCCTCCCGGCGGACCTTCCCGAGGTCAGCGCGGCAGCACCACACCCCAGCCGCCAACACCCTGCTGCCACGTAACCCGCCATCCCTTGATGACTCCAGAGCCGCCGCCGCGTGCCGGTATCGTGTGCACTGCCCAGCGAGCCAGAGTGGCCTCGTAGCCGGGCTTCTGGCAAAACAGGCCATCCAGCGCAGGAAATGGGTCATGTCGGGGATCTCTCCGGATACGGCAGTCACGCGGCAAACGGCAACCGCAGGCGGTGAAGCAGGGCTCCGAGCCCTGCCTGATCCCGCCATGCCTCCACCAACGCCTCGGGACGCCCCGACGTCTAGCACGGGCGGACCGGCAACCCGGGCCCGGCGGTGGACGACGCCTCGGCGCCGCGGATCTCCGCCGACGTGCTCGCGGAGATGGCGGAGGACCACGCCCACAACCTGCGGGTGCTGGACGCGCTGGCTCTCGTTCTCGATCCGGAGCGGGCGCCGGCGATGCGGGCCGTCGTCACCCACGCACGCGGCGCGGAGGGCGGCGCGTGGCTCCTCGAAGCGCGGGCGATGGCGAACGAGGCGCTGGCGTCATGGATTCCGAACCCGTCGCGTCTCGCCGAGGTGGGGCGCGTCCTCGACAGCGCGTTGAGCGTCGCGTTCCACGCGGACTGGACGTCCGGCGACGCGGCCGATCTGGAGCAGGCGGCCGCGGACGCCTGCGCGGGAGTGCTGGTGCGCGGGATCGCGCACAAATCCGTGACCGCCGCACTCTTCGCCCCGTTCGCGTCGACGATTTCGCTCGCCGACCTGGATGCGTTCGCCGACACCGAGATCCTGGTGGCCGCATAGGCGATTCCGCCCACGCACGGGAGCACGCGGCCCGCATCTCCTCGGGGGTGCGGGCCGCGCCCGTTCTGACCCCCCGCAGGAGAAAAGAGAGTGCGCCACGCCACTGCGCTCCGCGATCGGTGGCTCGCTCCGATCTGCAGGACCGCTCGGAACAAAAAGTGGTCAACGTAGATAGATCCCGAACCGAGGCTCGTGCTGTGGCGGCATCTTCCTCAGCCTGCTGCAGCGCGGCGGCGGTGACGGCCGCGGCCGGGGCCGCCGAAGCGGGCGTCAAAGTGCCGCTCATGGGCTGCGATGCTCCCATTCTGCAGTGAGCATGGCGCCCCGTGCCCTGTGGGTGCGCACCAAGCATTCAGCCCCTACAAGTGCGAGATGCCGCCACTCTCCCCAGCGGCGGCGTCTCCTACAGTAGCCGAGTTCATTTCCCGAGTGTTCGGATGGTATTCGTCTCTAACGCGCCCTGAGTAGCTTTCGGAACAGCCGCGCCTGGCGCGCCGCGTCCGCGAGGGCGTGATGCTCATGCGCATCCTCCTCCTGTAGGTGAGGTGGCAGGCGACTGGAGCGCGTGTCGGCCCAGCGCACCCCCGCCTGACCCATGTAGAACGACTTGATGTCGAGACCGCCGATGCCGAACGGGTTCCGCCCCACATACTCAAGGAAGTACCAGTTCACGAAGGCCCAGTCGAAGGTTGCGTTGAATCCCACAAACACCAGGTCCGCGTCGTGGCCGATCTCGGCAAGCCAGTCGCAGAATGCCGTCATGGCGTCTTCCGGCTCGCGTCCGCGGGTGGCGAAGTCGTCCATCGTGCGGCCGACGACAGCCATGGCTTCGGGTACCGCAGCCGTGCCGATTGGCTTCAGCTCGGCGTAGAAGTCCCGATCCGGGTCGTGGACCAGACATGCGCCCAGTGAAAGCATGCTGTACGTGGGCGGGACGGGCCCGGAGGCCTCGACGTCCACCGAGACGTAAATCTCTGCCATCGGTGCCTCTCGTTGTGGGTTACTGGACAACGGGCGGACGGTTGATGTTCTTCTCCCAATAGAGCGAGAACTTTCGGCGCCGGGTAGCGTCGTCATCCGTGTCCGACCAGAAATGGGTGGGAATCGCTGCCTGGTCGAACGGTAGGTTCGTGCCCTCCTGCGCGGTGACGAGCACGCGCATGCCGCGGCCGAGGGCATACCCAAGCTCGATGAAGCAGTTAGGGCGCTCCCCGGTGACGTCGACCACCGCGACCGCGGCTTGGTGAAGGCTCTCGAAGATCCCGCTGTTGACGAACGCGTGCTCCGAGGCATCGGTGCCCATCTCGACACGCCGGAGGTCCGCCGCGTCCACAACCGGATCGACGACGTTGCGGAAGAACGCCTCCACGGCGGGGAAAAGGCCGTGCTTGTCATTGAGCAACCGGACGAAGAAAGCACGCGGGAGTTCGATGTCGCGTAGGAGCTGAGCGGTCCGGTCCACCACGTCCGCTGCCGGGGCGGCTCCGCCGCGCGTCGCGAGCCCCGCGAGCTGCGCCGACACCGGGACCGATCCGCCGGCCAGTCGAAGGAACCGGTCCGGCTCCGCGCGCGCCTCCCGGGCGAGCCGACGGGCTCCGCCCGTTCCGTCCTCGCGGCTTGCACCGAGGTCCAGGTCCAGCGGGAGCACGGCACGGTGTCGACTCAGGAAGAGTTCGGCGGAGTGCTCCACTCCGCTCCCTCCTCCGAGCGCGAGGAGGACGTCGCCGTAGTCCGCCTGGCGCTGCCGGAGGAGCGCCGCAGAGCGCAAACCAGGGTGGATGGTCTCCACGTGGACCCTGCCGGTGGCCAGCAACTCCCGCCACAGCGGGAGCCGCTCCGCGGGAATCTCGCCTTCCCCCTTCTCGGAGAGCACGACCACCACCGGCGGGCCCGCCTGCCGCGGGAACGAGTCGGCTCCGCCGCTGAACCAGGCCGCAACCTCTTCCAGCGCCGTCCAGTCGAAGGTCAGGGCCGGTCCATCCTCACTGCCGCGCGGCTCCCGTCCAGCACCGAGCACGAGCCCTCCGCCGGAGGAGAGCACCTGGCGCGAGAGTCCGCGCACGATGTCGTGCGCGTATCCCACGAGCCCTGGTTCGGTACGCGCGCTGGCGCTGCCGACGATTTGGACGCGGCGCCCCCGCAGGTGGTTGCGCCCGCCGCTCATGCGTACACCGCCGGCGAAGGGGTCATCTCGCGGGCCACCTGGACCAGGTCCTCGGCTTGGATGCGCCGGCTGGGAAAGGCTCGTGCGAGCGCCTCGGGAAGGAGGCGCGAGCGGAGATCCGAGAACGTGAACCCCGGCTGCGGAGGATCGGTGCTCGGTCCGGTCATATCAACCAACTGGCGAATGGTGGCGTCTTCAATGCCGAGGCCCTTCAAGTCCATTCGCAGGAGTTCCAGCCGCTCCTCCGCGTTCGGCCGGGAGAAGACCTCCGTGCGCGCTGCGCGGCGCACCACGGCCGGGTCGAGCGCGGCCGACCGGTTGGTGCACAGGAAGACGAGAACGCGCCCGCGGTGCCGCCGCAGGTCATCCACGCGCTGGATGATGGTGTTGACGGCGACCTTGTCCTCGTGGTGGCTGTGCGCCTCGTCCCGCGTCGACGTCAGGGAGTCCGCCTCGTCGATGATCAGGAAGGCCGAGCGCGTCTTGCCCGCCTCCTTGACCACCGTTTCGAAA
>DATING010000035.1:0-5771 GCA_035474555.1 Longimicrobium sp.
GCGCAGCGGAGGCGCACGCCCACACCCGCCGTCTCCGTTGCCGTTGCCGTTGCCGTTTTCGTAGATGAACCGCCGGCCGAACCGTCAGTTCATCGTGGGGTCGGTGGCGGAGGGGGCGGGCTGCACCAGGAGCGGCGTCTCGTGCGGCGGCGTGTCGCCCACCTGCACGATGAACCGGTACAGGCCCGCGCGGGGAAACTGCACCCCCACCAGCGCGAACAGCTGGTTGGCCGTGGAGTACTCGCCCGGCACCACGTGCGGCGCCATCATCTCGCCGGCGGCTTCGAAGAGCGCGTTGCCGTCCTCGTCTTCCATGCTCACGCGCACGGGGAACATGCGCCCGCTGTCCGCGAACTCCGCCTCCACGCGGAACGCGAACACCATCTTGGGATGCACGACGGGAAAGTCGGCCGCGGCAATGCGGTCGAAGATCCCCATCAGGTTGAGCTTGCCTTCCTGCGATACGTTGGCCTCATCGGCCAGCACGGCCATCGGTATTCTCACGGTCGGTCTCCACTGGGACAGTCGTCGGTTCCCCCCTGCCGCACCCACATCTCGTCCACCCGCGCCGTCTCCGGGAGCGCGTCCGCATCCGCCGCATCTGCTGCCGCCACCGCCGTGGAATCCAGCGCGAAGCTGATCCCCGGCGCGGCGGGCGACCACACGGCCACGCGGCCCTCGCCCTGCCCCGCGCACATCTGCCCGTAGCGCCCGCGCAGCTCCGCAAGGGTGGAGCCCACGCCCACGCCGGCGCTGGTCCGCAGCCCCGCGGTGTCCGTCAGGATGCGGTTCACCGTCTCGCCGTTCAGCACGGCCACCACGGGGTTGCCGGCCAGCCGCACCAGCAAGCCGCGCTCCGTGATCCCTTCCTGCCCCCGCCACGTGGTGTCGCGCGCCTCGGGGCACAGGCTGCGCACGTCGGCCGCCTTCATGTCCAGCCGCAGGGGACCCACGCCGTAGCGGGTGACGGACACGTCCTTGAGCCCGCCGCAACCGCCCGCCACCACTTCGCTGCCGGCGCGGATGCGGATGGTGTCCTGCGACACGGGGAGGTCTTCCCCGCCCGCCCGGGTAACCCAGGCGCGCACCAGGAAGCGCGTGGCGGTGTCGGCCTGCGCGGACGTGCCGCGGGCGCGGGGCGCGGGGGGCGTGCGGACGGCCTGCTGGAACTCGCCGCTCTCGCCGGGGGCGATGGTGCCCAGGGCGATCACCACGCGCGTGCCTTCGCCCGACGATGTGATACGCGCCGGGGGGCTGGGCTTGGCGGGCGTGGACGCGGAGTCGCGCAGCACCTCCACGGGGAATCCCACGAACAGGTTCAGCTCGCCGGAGAGGGGCCGCTCGGTGGCGTTGACCACCTGCACGCGCAGGGTGTCCTGCTCGTTCCACGCCCAGTCGCGCGCCACGTACAGGTGCACGTCCACGCGGCGGGGGACGGAGTCCACCTGCACGGGCTGGTGCGGTGCCTGCGGGGGCTGGTCGCGGCAGGCCCCCGCCGCCAGCGCCGCGCCGGCGATCATCGCCATCCATCCGAACCGCCGCCCGGGCACGCCGCGGCGCCCCCCCGTCATCCCTCGCATTCCGTGTCGCCGCCGGCTGGAGAAAAGGAACTGCTCGCGCGGTGCAACATGGCGGCGCGGGGCCGTGCGCGCGAGTCCCGCTTTTGCGTGCGGCGGCGCGGCTCTTATCTTGTGACCCCTTCGCCGGCACGCGGCCGGCGCCCACGGGCCTTTCCAGGAACGGACGCAGCGATGGCGGACCAGCCGCAGCAGGACAACCCGACGCTGAACCTGGCGCAGCGCACCCGCACGCCCACGGAGGACGAGCGGCTGCTTCAGTCGCCGGCAGAGGCGCCGTCCGCGCACGACTTTCTGCACTCGGACCCGTGGCGGGTGTTCCGCATCATGGGCGAGTTCGTGGAGGGGTTCGACAACCTGGCGCGCATCGGGCCGGCGGTCACCATCTTCGGCAGCGCGCGGACGCCGGCGGACCACCCGGAGTACGCGGCGGCGCGCGAAACGGCGCGGATGCTGGGCGAGGCGGGGTTCGGCATCATCACCGGCGGCGGGCCGGGGATCATGGAGGCCGCCAACCGCGGCGCCAGGGACGCGGGGGTGCTCTCCATCGGCTGCAACATCGAGCTGCCGTTCGAGCAGGGGATCAACCCCTACGTGGACGTGGCCATCAACTTCCGGTACTTCTTCGTCCGCAAGACGATGTTCGTGAAGTACGCGGAGGCGTTCGTCATCTTTCCCGGCGGGTTCGGGACGATGGACGAGTTGTTCGAGGCGCTGACGCTCATCCAGACGGGCAAGGTGCGCGATTTCCCCGTGGTGCTGATGGGGCGCGCGTACTGGCAGGGACTGCTGGACTGGTTCCGCACGGCGCTGCTGGCGGAGGGCAAGATCTCGCCGGACGACCTGGACCTGGTGGTGGTGACGGACTCGCCGGAAGAGGCCGTGCGGACGATCGTGGACTGCTACGAGAACAACTGCTCGCTCAGCGGCCGCCCGTCCCGCCGCCGGCAGCGGGAGCCGGCGGGTTCGGCGGCGGCGGCAGGTTCGGCGGCGGCGATCCAGGCGGACAAGCCCGAGGCGCCGAACACGCGCGCGGATCGCGATCCCGCATCGCCTGCAAATACGCCCGCGGAGCCGGAGAAGGGCGACGCGCAGTAGGGCCCTCACCCGGCCTCGCTTAGGCTCGTCCACCCTCTCCCACAAACTGCGTGGGAGAGGGTATACACCCCAGATCCTGCCGGGGAGCGGGGTCTCGACCGGACGCGAAGCGGCAGTCCGCGCAGGCGGACTTCGTGTGGTCGTTGCGGCGAATTCATTCGCTCTGTCCGGGGACTCGGCCTTCCTGGGCAGGACCCGGCGGCGGCGGGTTCGTGAAGTGATTGCAGCAGATTCATCTCGCCCAAGACGCGGGCGATGGCGGTTTTTTCGTACCTCAACGCGGATACAGCGGATGGCCAGAAGCAAGTTCCTGAGCGGCAAGCGCATCGAGCCCACGAAGATCGGGGCCGGGATGTCCGTCACCGAGATGGTGGACGGGACGTTCCAGGCCTACAACGCGGCGCGGCTGCGCGAGGCCTGCCATCTCTTCACGAAGAAGATGCTGGACGACGACGTCACCGTCGGGTTGACGATGACGGGCGCGCTCACGCCGGCGGGGCTGGGGATGAGCTCCGTCATCCCGCTCATCGAGGCGGGCTTCGTGGACTGGATCATCAGCACGGGCGCCAACCTGTACCACGACACGCACTTCGGCATCGGGCTGGAGCTGCGCCAGGGCAACGCGCAGATCAGCGACACGGTGCTGCGCGAAGAAGAGGTCGTGCGCATCTACGACATCTTCTTCGACTACTCGGTGCTGCTGGACACGGACGCGTTCTTCCGGCAGATCATCACCGCGGACGAGTTCCAGAAGCCCATGTCCACGGCGGAGTTCCACTACCTGTGCGGCAAGTACGTCGCCGCCCGCGAGCAGGAGCTGGGCATTGGCCGCAAGTCGCTGCTGGCGGCCGCGTACGAGTTCGCCGTGCCCATCTACACGTCGTCCCCCGGCGACTCGTCCATCGGGATGAACGTGGCGGCCAAGGCGCTGCAGGGAAACAAGCTTACCTTCGACGTGAACGCCGACGTCAACGAGACTGCGTCCATCGTGCTCGAGGCCAAGCGCTCGGGCGGCAAGTCGGCCATCTGGATCCTGGGCGGCGGAAGTCCCAAGAACTTCGCCCTGCAGACGGAGCCGCAGATCCAGGAGGTGATGGGCATCGACGAAAAGGGCCACGACTACTTCCTGCAGGTGACGGATGCGCGGCCCGACACGGGCGGCCTTTCCGGCGCCACGCCGGCGGAGGCGGTGAGCTGGGGGAAGATCGATCCCGAGCGTCTGCCGGACGCCGTGGTCTGCTACCTGGACAGCACCGTGGCGCTGCCCATCCTGACGGCGTACGCGTTCGACAACCACGCGCCGCGCACGCCCAAGCGCCTGTACGACCGCCGCGACGCCATGATGCAGCGTATCCGCGACGAGTACGAGAAGAGCGAGCGCAACGAGAGCTCGCAGGAAGCCGCGCGCGAGCACGCCGTGCACGAGGGCGGCATGCTGGACCGCGACCGGTAACCGATCCGCGGAACCCGTTATCCCTCACCCGAAAGGCATTGCCGATGCCGTTGAGCCCGCGCAGGACGTTCCTGGGGTTGTTCGCCGCGTTCGCGCTCGCCGGGTGTGGCGGAGGCGACGAGCCCGCCGCCGACGTGCCGGCCGCGCAGGCCCCGGCACAGGGGTCGGCGGCCGCGCAGGCGGCGGAGCCCGCGCCCGCGAAGAGCAGCGGCCCGCTGACGCTGGCGGACGCGGAGCGCGCCGGCTTCACCCGCACCAGCGAAAAGGCGTTCCGCCTGGTGGACGCCACCGACGGCGCGGGCGGCATGATGGGCGGCGACACCGTGGAGATCTACGTCTACGCGGGTACGCCGCCGGAGGCGCAGCTCACGGAGATGCGCAGCTACGCCGGCCCCGGCACCCCCTTCGGCTGGGCGGGCGTGTGCGAGGTGGGCAACCTGGTGATGCTGTACCAGGAGGAAGCCGCCTGCCGCGCCCTGCGCGGGCTGCGCTGACGGCTCACCGGCACGAGACGCCGGCACGCTGCAAGAACGGCAGGAGCCGCGCGCGAGCACGCCGTGCACGAAGGCGGCATGCTGGACCGAGACCCGTCGCATCCCACGAGCCGGGCGCCTGCCCGGCTCACCCGCTTCACAGAGGTCTGGATGAAAGCCGTCTTCGCCCTTGGCCTGGTGCTGGCCGCCGCCTGCAGCGTCCCCGCCGGCACTCCGCTCCCGCCGACCGCCGCCGCCGATCCGCTCGCCCCCGTGGCGGAGCGGTACACGCGGCTGGTACTGGCCCTGGGCAACCACGACGCCGCCTACGTGGATGCCTACTACGGCCCACCCGCGTGGCGCGACGAGGAAGCCGCGGCCAAGCGGCCGCTGCCTGCCATCCAGGCGGAGGCGGATTCGCTGCTGGGCGTGCTCCCGGCCCTGGCGCCCCGGGGCGGGGACGAGACGGTGCGCCTGCGCCACCGCTACCTGGTGCGCCAGCTGGAGGCGGTGCGCGCGCGGGCGGCCATGCTCGGCGGCCAGCGCTTCACCTTTCAGGACGAGGCGCGCGCCCTGTACGACGCGGAGGTGCCGCGCGTGCCCGAAGCGGAGTTCCGGCAGGTGACGGCGCGGCTGAACGAGCTGCTCCCGGGCACCGATCCGCTGGCGCGACGCGTGGATGCGTACCTTCAGCAGTTCGCCATCCCCCGCGAGCGGCTGGACACCGTCTTTCGCACCGCGGTGGCGGAGTCGCGCCGGCGCACGCTGCAGCACGTGCGCCTGCCGGCCAACGAGAGCTTCACCATCGAGTACGTGACGGGCAAGTCGTGGAGCGCGTACAACTGGTACCAGGGCAACGCGCGCAGCCTCATCCAGGTGAACACGGACCTTCCCATCTTCATCGACCGGGCGCTGGACCTCGCGGCGCACGAGGGGTACCCGGGCCACCACGTGTACAACGCGCTGCTGGAGCAGCACCTGGTGCGCGAGCGCGGATGGCCCGAGTTCTCGGTGTACCCGCTCTTCAGCCCGCAGTCGCTGATCGCGGAGGGGAGCGCCAACTTCGGCATCGAGGTCGCGTTCCCGGGGACGGAGAAGCTGGCCTTTGAGCGCGACGTGCTGTTTCCGCTGGCCGGGCTGGATCCAGCCCGGGCGGCGGAGTACGCCGAG